>DAOVZA010000392.1 GCA_030635405.1 Desulfocapsa sp. | reverse complement strand
TGCAGGAAGTGAAGCTGCTGCTGCGGTTACTGTTTTAAAGACGATTTCACCTCAGATTGAAATTTATGCAGTGCAGGCCAAGAACTCCTGTGCCGCTTATTTATCCTGGAAACAGGGAAGCATTCAAACATCTGAAAATAAAACATTTGCGGGTGGTTTTGCAACGGGTTCCGGCTATGAAATGCCATTTGAAATCTATAAAGATCAACTGGAAGACTTTGTGCTTCTTTCAGAATCTGAAATATATGAAGGAATCGCTCTTGCGGCCTACTATACACAAAATTTTGTCGAAGGTGCCGGAGCTTCAACTCTTATGGCCGCAATGAAGCTCAAAGAACAATTGAAGGGTAAAAAGGTTGTTCTGCAGTTTAGTGGAGCAAATGCCTCATCTGAAGAAATAGAAAAAGCTTACAAACTGACAGCATTTAAAGATGGTCAATTCTCCATATGAAAGAGAAAGTCGGTTTAAAGTGATCCTAACGGAGCAGCGAGTTTTTTCACTTCTGCTATGCACTCATCAAGATCAAAGGAAACAAGTTTTCGTTTGTTGAGGATAATTTTACCATCGATAATAACTGTCTCAACGTCTGAACCACCTCCACTGTAAACAAGAGAAGAAGAGTTGTAGAATGGTTGTAAGTGAGGTTGGTTTGTGTCTATCAGAATGAAATCTGCCTTAAATCCGGGCGCAATTTTACCAATACCTGGAATGCCTAGGATGGTAGCATTGTTTATGGTCGCTGCCGCTAGTGCTCGTTTTGCTGGCATTGCAGTGGCGTCGAGCGTATGCACCTTTTGACTCTTTGTGAGAATGTCCATTTCACGAAAGATATCCAGACTGTTGTTGCTGGCACTTCCATCTGTACCAATTCCTATTGGTATTCCCATTGTGTCCATTATAGAGGTTTGCGCAATACCGGAGGCCAGTTTGAAATGGCTCTGCGGGCAGACAACCACACCAGCTCCACTTTCATAAATGATTTTCCGATCTTCATCGTCAAGCCAGACACAGTGAATAAGAACACTGTTTTTATCCAGTAAATCAAGGGCTGCAAGGTGACGGATCGGGCTTGTCCCTTGAGGATCCATAATCATACCTTGCTCATGTTTACTTTCTGCTATGTGAATAAAGAAAGGAACCTCATGACGCACAGCAAGAGCTTTGGCAGCCTTTAATGTTTTCGGAGAACAGGTGTAGGGAGAATGGGCAAAGACTGCAGGGATGATTCGTTCATTTTTTCCCTTCCAGTCTACAATGAATTTTTCAACTGCTTCAATGTTTGTTTTCGGATCGGCAACACCGGGAGCTGGAAAATCAACAATCCCATGACTCGGGATTGCACGCATCCCAGAATCAAGCAATGCCTGTGCAGCTTGGTCTTCATGGAAGTATCCGTCCGCCACAGTTGTTGTGCCAGAAAGTATCATTTCAGCAGCAGCAAGCTTTGTACACCAGTAGACCATCTCCTCATTTACATGAGCAGCTTCCGCTGGAAAAATATGCTCGTTTAACCATTCGCCAAGTTCAAGATCATCTGCGAGTCCACGAAACAATGTCATCGCGCAGTGGTTATGGGCGTTAATCAGACCTGGCATTAAGAGCTTACCTTCTCCATCAATCAGGACAGCATCGGAACAATTTGGAACTGATTCCATTGAACCAAAAGACTGAATTTGATCATCTTCACAGAGTAGCCATTGCTCCGTTAATAATGGAGTATCGGGATCCGTAAAAAGAGTGACGTTGCTGAAGAATATGGAAGTTTTGGGCATGTGCTGATCCTTGCAAAAAAATGGGCTTTTTATCTTTGAGCAGGGTATACTATTCTATTTTAAATAATTTGTCGTGTTGTTTGATATTACTAGTTTTTACACCCTGTTAAGGGGTGAGGAGTTATATATGGGTTTTCGTTGCGGTATCGTTGGGCTGCCAAATGTGGGCAAGTCTACAATTTTTAATGCTTTGACAGCTGCTGGGATTGATGCTGAAAATTATCCCTTTTGTACCATTGAACCAAATGTTGGTATTGTTCCTGTACCGGATAAACGTTTGGATGTGCTGGCTGAGATGGCTAAAACAAAGCGTAAAGTTGCCACCCAGATGGAATTTGTGGACATTGCGGGTCTTGTAAAGGGCGCGAGTCAAGGTGAGGGGCTTGGTAATCAGTTTCTTGGTCATATCAGACTGGTGGACGCTCTTGTTCATGTGGTCAGGTGTTTTGAAGATGAAAATGTCGTGCATGTGGATGGATCCATTGATCCGGCAAGAGATAAAGAAGTAATCACCATGGAGTTGATCCTCGCTGACCTTGATACCGTTGAAAAACGTTTCAAAAAGGCTACATCTCTAGCTAAGTCAGGTGACAAAACATTGAAAGCCCAGGCCGCTTTTTTAGAGCGTCTTCGTGACGTGCTTGATAGTGGTGCAACTGCCAGAACCCTCGAGCTTGATGGCGATATGGAAGTGGAGATGATGAAGGAGATGTCTCTTCTCACTGACAAACCCGTTCTCTATGTGGCAAACGTTCAGGAAGACGATGTTATCGATGGCAATGATCATGTGAAAACGCTAGAAAAACTTGCCGCTGAAGATGGTGATGGTGTGGTTATTATCGCCGGATCAATAGAACAGGAACTGAGCCAGCTTGATGCTGAAGAACAGCAGGAATTTCTGACCGATATGGGAATGGAAGAACCTGGATTGAATCGTTTAATTGCAGCGGGCTACAAACTCCTTGGTCTTATCACTTATTTTACCGTTGGTGAAAAAGAAACCAGAGCCTG
>DAOVZA010000400.1 GCA_030635405.1 Desulfocapsa sp. | reverse complement strand
GCAGCAGTATAAAAGATATGGGCCAATTGATGGACGTACAAACCTTCCGGTGCGCCGTGACTTTGCACAGCCCACGCATTTCCAG
Source organism: Desulfocapsa sp. (assembly GCA_030635405.1). The sequence continues at coordinate 2,626 of DAOVZA010000400.1, read as the reverse complement.
GAAACACAGTCAGTGTCAAAAGGAGGAGTAAAGGGGACATTCTGTGCATTTTTTTAATAAAGTTCATCTCATACCATCAAAGTATTCAGGCTTACCACAAACCTGTTAGTACCTGCCCTCCACAATGGACAGTGACCCACATCCACCACATCATTGCACGTATAATGCCACAATCGTAACCTGCAGAATGTTTTGTAACTAAGTTGGTAATTCAACAAGTTGCCACCAAGCAAATACCACACCGTAGCGGTTTGCTTCCGAGAACAAACACACACAAAGTGCATCGAAAAGGATGCACTGCACCTAAAAGAGTGCAACATTACGACAAGCCACTCCACAGGAACTTTATGTTATAAGATTGAATTCACGTAAATAAGATGCTCACAAAGAGCCGTTTTGGAAACTGTGCATCAAAAAAGATGCACAAAGAAAAACAAGAGAATAAGGAGCGGAATGGTACCTTCTTTTACCATTTTTCATTACACTGCTAGTTGACGTAAGAACTGATTAACAGAACCAGCTACGAGGCACTATTTCTAAATATTTCAGAAGTGATATTGAAACGCTGCATCAAGCGCTGAAACGATTGCCGTCCCAGACCGCTTTCACGAGCTGCTGCAGAAACATTTCCATTGCTCATGGTCAAAGCTCGTTCAAGATACCGCGAGGCAAAAGAGGTCATCACTTCTTCCTTTGCTTCATTATAGGGAAGTCGATGCACACACATGGGAACATCATTCCCTGCACTATTGGTCGGAGCATCCTGGGCCAACTCTTCAGAACTGAGAAGATCATTGGGCATTATAATGCTCCCGGGAGTTAAAAGAACCGCACGATTAATCCTGTTCTGCAATTCTCTAACATTTCCCTTCCACTCCCGGCGTACCAGACATTTTAAAGCTTCGTGAGAAAGTTCCATGCCGTCCCGGTTATATTCTTCCACATATATGTTAAAAAAATGTAGAGCCAGTAGGGGAATATCTTCCTGCATTTCATCGAGCGATGGCATGGTAACAGTCATAACATTCAAACGGTAATACAGATCTTCCCGAAATTCTCCACTGGCAATTTTTGCTTCAAGATCCTGATTCGTTGAAGCGAGCACTCGAACATTCACCTTTACGGTGCTGGTTTGGCCCAGTGGTTGAATCTCTTTTTCCTGCAGTACACGCAGCAGCTTGGTCTGAAGCGAAACAGGAATATCAGCTATCTCATCAAGAAGAATAGTTGACCCGGACGCCTCAAGGAATAATCCATCCTTATCACTATCAGCACCTGTAAAAGCGCCTTTTGCATATCCAAAAAGTTCACTTTCCAGGATCTGTTCAGGAAGAGCCGGACAGTTCACCGTGATCATTCTTCTAGTTCCACGGTGACTCATTTTGTGAATTGTCCTTGCGGCAACCTCCTTTCCAGTTCCTGATTCCCCGCGAATCAAAACGGTGGCATTACTCTGCCCCAGTCGTGTTAAAAGATCTATGGCTCGCTGTAAAGGAACACTTTTACCAATGAATTCAGTTGGTCTGTCACTCTTCTTCAGCTCTTTATGAAGTAACAGATTTTCCCGAAGAAGCTGAGTCCGTTCAAATGCACGAAGAATAATCAGGCTGACGGTTGAGTTATCAAAGGGTTTTTCAAGAAAGTCATATGCACCATTTTTCAATGCCGTAACAGCCATTTCGATGGTTCCGTAACCTGTCATAAGAACCACACTGATGGTCCTGTCTAACTCATAGACATCCCGCAAAATCTGCATCCCATCCGTGTCAGGCATAACAATATCAGTCATTATCACATCCGGATGCCAGGTTGTGATCATCTCAAGAGCTTCCTTACCAGACTGGGCAATGGCTACATCGCAGGTACATTTTTTTGCAAGTACCTTGCGTAAAAGGATGAGTAAATCCTTTTCATCATCTACGATAAGCAGCCGCTTAGCCATATCTGCTTCCATTCCCTAGGCCTCTCTCTGATCACGTGTTGCTTGAAAGTATTGCATCACAAAACGACCCGACACTGTATCAACCATTGAAAAGTGCAACTCATCATCGGATAGGAATGAATCAGTCAGAGCAAAAAAGATATCTCTGGAAAGTTTGTCTGCCATTGCGCCCAGCTCTTTTATTTGTTTATCACCTGCAATTTTGCGGCAATGCAAAGGGCGTTTGTCATTTATCAAACATTTCCCTTCATCAAAAAGAGGGCATTGATACTCTTCTAATTCAGCGATCTTGAGCGCTCTCTCAAGAACGACATTTCGCTTTTCACGACTTAAATTCGAATTAATCACATGACTTACATATGTGGCGCCAACCAATCGCAGCTCAAAGGGTTTCATGCAGATAGCGGTATCGAGTTCCTCTATTCCTACTTCTGCCAGGAGTGCCTCATAATCATGAAAAAACGGCAGGAGATTAATTGTGTCGGGATGTTCAATGGTGGCTTCTCTGGCATCGAGCTGGCCCTGTTGCTTACTGTATTTCTTAAGAAGCTTCCACTGACTGTAATTGGTGGGATTAGCCCTGGTTCCCTTAAGTTTTTTCTCTGTATATTTGAGGGCCAGCCCCCGCCGTAGAAAATAGGCAGAGACAAAGGTTCCGGTACGACCATGGCCATGACGGCAGTG
>DAOVZA010000067.1 GCA_030635405.1 Desulfocapsa sp. | reverse complement strand
GGGGTTGATGATTCGGATGTTTTACGCGATCTTTGCCTGAACGATGAGGTAGCAGAACCCAGGCTGATGGCGTTGAGTAAATGTAAAAGGGCTGATGATAAATTGCTGAAAATAATTGCTAAGAATGACTCATCGATGCAGCTACGCCTAACAGCTGTTGAGAAGCTAGACGACAGTGAATTCCTGGCAGAAGTTGCTCTCTGCGATTCCGACACACAAGTAGCATTATCTGCTGTTGAGCGAATACAAGATGTTTGTCTTTTGGGGGAAGTAGCTAAGTTGAGTTCAAGCAGCGAAGCATGCCTCCGTGCTGTCAGCAAAATACAGCACGATGACATCTTAGAAGAGATATGCAAATTTTCAGAAAAAAACATAACAAAACGGGAAGCTTTCCCAAAAATTATCTCGCCATCTTCCGATCTAATCGCCAAAATTTTGAACGAATCAGAAGATGATCAACTCTGTCTTTTGGCAGTTAAACATCTGAAAACGGAAGATAGCCTCTTAGAGTTTTTTAAGCATGATGGCCCATCTATTGTTAAAGATGGTATAGTGGATCAACTTCTTGATCCAGACCTTTTCCCAACCCTTTCTAAAAACACACTAAGACTTCTATTTTCACAGTTGGAAAAGTACTTTATGGTACTTGGTCGATTAAAAAATTCCGAAGTAATGCTACGGGTCAGGCGCATTCTTCGGCGTGCAATTGCCTATTACGGTGAAACTCAAGACTATAACCTTTTGCATGACCATCTAAATATACAAAATATATTCGAGTTGTGCTCTGAGTTGCATGAGAGCCTTGACCCAAAAGATACCTCCAAGTTTAGCGTTGATGATTATATCGAATTTGTACGAACGGCTTCTAACTGTGCAGAGATTATTTCCGATCCTGATATAATATCACACATAAAAAGATATTGGCTAATTTTCCAAAAATCGGTGGCCGTATCGGTGGTAAATGATCTGATCCAAAAGCCTGGATCTGGCCGCGAATCTGCAGCAGCTGCAGTCCTTGCTGCATTAGGAGCCTGTGCCGCCAAAGACAAAAACTATACAGATTTGAGTCAGGATGAAGAATTAAAAAATGATTATGACCTGTTCACAGGTCAGTTTAACCCACTCGCAGGCGAGTATAACCGACTCATCAAAGAACGTATCTCGGATACTGGATATGGGAGTTATCACAGTGACAGGGAAAAGGAGCTGAAAAGGGAACTTCGAACTAAAGAACATGATATATATCAAGTCGAAATGAAGCTATCTCCTGTGTATAGACTGCTGAACGTTATGAAAGATGCTCAGAAGTACACGCCCTATGTGAGGTTAGGCGCATTTGCTGGGCTTCATTCACTGCTTGTAGAGTCTAATCTTGATAGAGAAGCGAAAAATGAGATTAGTGCAACTTTGCAAGCTTCCTTGGATCCTGACGACATTTTTATGGGCACCTATGAAATTCGCCTTAGCCCTGAAAGTTACCAGGGAGAAATGACACATCAAATTATCAGAGGCATTCATCAAGGGCTTTTAGACATCACAGAGTCTTTTTCAAACCTTCATGACACGGTCCAACTTGTTTGCGAACAATTGCCCGGTGCTATCAAGTTTTTTAAAAAATATCCTCTAAGATTATTGAGTATGCAGCTATATAACAGAGTCCTAGCATATTATCGAGAAGATGGTTATCAACTTAACTTATGGTATAAATATACTCCACCTGAAAAAGTTGGGCAGGTTGAGTTGAGATTCCTTGAAGTTGATGATCGAACCAAACCCAACAGTATGGGATTTGCTTCTTTGTTATTTAATCATCCTCTGCTTGCCATACCCGTTCTATATCACGAATACCTCCATTTTGATGGAAAGAACCAACTTGATGAAAATAAAAATGGTTCCGAGATTGATGGAATAAAGAATGAATCAAAAGTATGGCTACTTGAAAATTTGTTCTTAAGATTTCTTATTGCCAAACTAGCACCTGAGGACAATGATAGCCTAGAGCAATACCATAGGAATATACAAAGTCTTTTTAGAGAGGCTGATATGCTTGATACACTTCAACTTCTCGATATGAATCCAGCTGAGGATAGTTTCAGGGAGTATTTGGAGAAGTATATCCTCAAACTCTATGGAAAAGCGAAAACGGAAGAACAAGCTTTGAACGAAGCTGTCACGAAAATTTGGGAACACAATGAATTTATACGAGTGGCTAATAAAGAAGAGAGCGATTGGTGCCCAGAAAAGACTTGGCCAATTTTAATGGAACGAAAGGATTCAGGTTTGCTTGATAATAGGTTAACAGAAAGAATTGATAGTGAAACGTACAACAAACTACATGAAATAGTTAGAAGTCGAGCAACTCAGATAAATACTGTAACATCTGAAGAGTACAAGGACATTTTCCAAACAGAGCTGGTACAGAAGCAGCTTGAGGCTTGGGAAGGTTACTTAAAAAGATTCCCAATAACACCGATTTTCCGATTATAATACTTTATCCAGGGGAGGTAGTATGTTCAGCTCATGGCAGAAAACTGTAGACAATGCTCATGGTCTCGAAAAATCCGGTGATCACCTAAAGGCAGCTGAAAAATATTCACATGCATTGCTCCAGGCAAAAACAATTTTTCAGGAACATCCAGAGTGTCTCATAGAAACCTTAGAGGGGTATATTCGGGTTTGTGAGATAGAGCAGCAGTATGATGTGATTGAAAATACCTGTCAGGAAATATTAAATTTTATAAAATCATATGGCCCTGATTATGTAACTTTTTCTGAGCAGGTTATTCGAAAACTGTACGTTTTTTATCTAAGCCGTAGCGAGTATGATAAACTCGATGCATTGACGGGTGCTGACAAGATACATGCAGATGAAAATCAATCAAATCAGGATGGCTGCACAGATTATACCCAAAGTTGTCGGCGTCTACCTAACCTGAATAAAAAGAACCCCACTCCAGCCAAAAAGGAAGATTCGATTGAAAGTGATGACATAACCTGCTCTGTTTACTCTGAAAGTAGCGTATCAGCTGGGAAAAGTATATTTGTTCAGGTTTTCGCTCACTTGCCTGATAAAAAGGAGGAAGCAACAACCATGGCCTCTATGTTTGACGAGGAATCAACCATGCGAGGAACCACGCACCTCAATACACATGTTAAAAGAGGTACGGATCTCTGTTTCCATTTCGAGGCAGATGAGATCATAAAAGTCGATGAGGTTACAAAACACTTAAAGTGGCAGGGAGAGACCGATTCGGTCCAGTTTAGCCTTTCTTTCCCTGATGACTACCCAATCGGTTCTTTTGTTGGAAAAATTATCATCACCTTGGAGTCAATCCCTATTGGTCATATCCTATTTAAACTGAAAGTACTTGAACCAAACCGAACTACCTTCAATAAAGCTATGACTATTTTTTCAAAATTGAGATCTTCCGTCTCAAAATCAAAAAATGACAAATCTGTTACGAAAACCAAATCACAGGGGGAAATGAAACGATATAAATATGCATTCATATCGTACGCCTCACCTGATCGGGACGAAGTTTTAAGGCGTGTTCAAATGCTTGGTCTAGCGGGGATCAACTATTTTCAAGATATCCTGAGCCTTGACCCTGGAGTTCGATGGGAGAAAGAATTATACAAACATATTGATCGTTCGGATGTTTTCTTTTTATTCTGGTCATCTGAAGCAAAAAATTCACCATGGGTGCTTAAGGAAGTAAAGCATGCCATTTCCTGCCAGGAGGGAACATATCATGGCATTCCAGAAATAATACCGGTGATTCTCGAAGGGCCTCCAGTGCCGAAACCACCTCAAATGTTAAGCCATATACATTTTAACGACAGTATGGTTTACTTTATTAAATAACTCAGTAAGGAGGAGTACAACAAATTGGGCGTTTGCACCGCCCTCAACTCCCCACCGTGAGAACTCAACGTCAAGTTCATGGTTGCTGTCAAAATACGGGTGTTCATGAAATGGTTAAAGATCAACCGAGCCCTGCCAATATTTGAGAAGGGCTTCATCATTCCTGAAAGCAATAGTATAGTTGCTTAGATCTGAAGGGTTAACCCAGGCAAAATGGCTGGATTCATCGTTTAGTATGATATTGCCCGAAGCAGAGCATTCGAAGTACAAATTGATGCAATGCATGCTGCCGGGTTTCAGGGGGAGACTGTCCTGATAGAAAAGAAATTTCAGCGAATCACAGGCTAAAGATGTTTCCTCTCGCAGCTCACGGGCAGTCGATTCTTCCACCGTATCGCCATAATCAATTTTACCACCCGGCAGACACCAGGCACCCTCAGCATAAGTGGAGTCAGCACGTTGTAAAACAAGTACTTCATGCCGGTCATTCTGGATGATAAGTCTTACTACAGGCACGGGAAATTTGCTGGTGATCACTATTTCCCCTCACTCAAAGCATAGATTTCAATGCCGGCTTCTTTAAAGTCTTCCGGCCATCTTTCAACGTACCCCAAGTCCCTTTTTTTTATATCGTCCGGCAGTTCATTCCAGGAAACAAGGAACGGAGAAATTTTATTTTCCGGATCCCGTTCTTCGCCCTTTTTCCATCCGGATTTTGTTCGTTCCAGGTTCCAGCGGCCATGTTCCATCTCAGCCATTCGATCGAGCATCTCATCGGAAAATTTGATAACTTTGATTTCCCCCGGCTCCTTTTCAAGAAGCCCATATCCTTCATAACGCAGAATTGCTTCCGCATAAAGTTTCTGTTGTATACTTGAATGACGGAATTTTTCATCCAGTATAGGCCAGGGTTTTCTAGCTGGATCGATACACTCTGCGCACTCGTGTCTTTTTTCTTTTATAGTGTTGTCGTGTGAATTTCTGGCTGCTTTTTCGATGGTTTCTATACCAATATGAGAGCTGGGGGATAAAAGAAGTGCCCTGATAGTCATGGGATCGGGAATAAGGGTGACAAGACCTTGATGATGTTGCCAATATTGATCCTTTAATAATTCCTTAACCGCTCGTCGGGAGTCGTCAAGAATGCCCACGTCGGCACCCATAGCTAAGGCTATTCGGTATTCGATAGCTGCAATTTCACCGCCGCCCACTCCTATCATTTTAACCTGTGAGGGCTGGATGCCCGAAGCAATCAGATCCAACCACATTTGTAGTGGCTCAAGGGGACTGAAACCATGGCCACCGGAATCAAAAAGAGAATCGTAGCCTTCATCAATCCGAGAATTTTTGGGGACAAAACTTGGAAGGTATCCTATGGTCCTGAATTTTTGTTGTTTCTTGGATCTCAAAGTCTTCGATAGACCACCAACAATTCCGCTTACGCCACTCGTTGTGCCACCTGAAATTATTTCACCTGAAAATCCCCCGAAAGCTTCAGAAATAAGATAGCGATAAGAGCGCAAAAGTTTTTCTTCATCAGAGGAACAACTGCCGGCTACAATAACCACGGGCCCTTTGTAGTTAGCTTTTTCATTGGAAAGTTTTGTGAGTTCCGCTAAAGCTTGCCGAGGTTGGGCCTTAACACTTATTGCAATCAGCAACAGTATTCTGATCCAATCGAATCCCGCCAGTGAATCACGCAGTGGTTCTATTCTATGGAGAAAGGCCAACTCATCTTTAACCGCTTCCTCAGGTACGCTGCTGTCGGGAGCGATGAACAGATCCACAGCCTTAATGTAAGCTAACAGACTCTGGTAGGGATCGCCATGCAGCAGTGAAAGTCTTCCTACGGTGAATAGCGAACTTGGCAGCTCAATGCCGATCTCAGCATGTGATCGACATGTCTTAATGGCTGCCAGCAATGCCGGTTCAATCAACGATTTGCTGGACAGTGTATTCTGGGTGGCAATTTCATATTCTAGGAAAGATGACAGATAGTAGGGGTTTGAAGGCTGTAAGCCATAAGCCTTCGAATAGCATTTCTGTGCCGTTATTTTATCATCTCGTTCCCACGACCAGGCATAGTATGCCAAGGCTTCGGCGTCTTTGCATTTTTCTATAGCCTTATCTATATTGGTTTCATTGGCTTCAAGTTCTATGGTTTTTTGCAGAATTTTCTGGCCTTTCCTGTATTTTGCGCTGTGGGGGGTGTTTCTGTATCTGCGACAAAGAGCGTTACCTATTTTTTTTAATACGGCCACATCTTTAGTTTTTTTATAGGGGGTAAGAATGCACTCCACCTCCGACCAATTGGCCAACCCTTCGAACATGGTAGCCTTGCGAAGATCCAGATTTTTTTGCAATTGCTCTTTTTTCTCTTCTTTTGCGTAAGTAAGCAGCATATCAAGGGTGGAAAGCTCTCCATCGATTTGTTCCTGGGTCATATACGTTTTATAGTTGCCGGCGAAGATATGCAAATTATCCACAAAATGGGTGAATTCCTTATCTGCCGCTTCCAATACGGCTGCCAGCCGGGCCATATCTCTTTGCCAATTTTCAGGCACACTGAATTGATGTTTGTAGAGGCTGTCATGGCTAATATTCGCCCAGGCATGTTGAAGGAGAGTTCTTATTTGTATTTCCGCTTTAAGCTGGGTGATGTTGGAATCTACCGGGATACCCAAAATTTTTCCGCGACTGGGTACCTTGACAATGTAATGCACCGATAGATATCCGAACTGATCAGGCCTTAGCCCCTTTTGTTTGTCTTCGCTGTTAATCTCATCAATTTCAAAATAGTCTCGAATAAAGAGGCTGATCCTCTCTGTTTCTTCCTGGGTCTGAGTAATGACTCGGGCTCCGCAGAGGTCTGTGAATTGATTAACCGGATCGAAGTATTCAGTCCACTGTTCTTTGCTCGTAAAGGTGTTTAACCGCTCACTTTTAGGCAGCTTCCTTATTGCCTTTTCGGCAAAACTGGGAACCGTCTTTGCCCGGACCTGAATGATTGAAAGAGGTGCATATTTTTCACACACCATTGCCAGCACAGTGTCAAGGAATGATGTAAATGTAACGTAGCGTTCACGTTTCTCAATAAAGTTCTTAATCTGTTCTCTATGCCACAGTTGGCCGTATTGATTTAAAGCCATAATCGTTCTCCAATATTTAAGATGTCAAACAGTGATGGTCTTTGTCCGGTACGATTTTCTATGGATATCAACAAATCCCTGCTAAAATTAAGATACTTTACTAGAGGTGTCTACTAGCTGAAGAGTAAGATGTCAATTTCAAAATTAGAATGCTGTTATCCGATTTTATATTCACTTAAAATCCATATGCTATGATTGTACTTTAATTAATGGTCGAGTAGTCGGGAAGGTTTTATTGAAGTTGTAAATATCTTTACGGAAATTGATAATTTGTGGTATTTACCCACAATGGTCATCAATTAGATTGAGTGTCGTGTCTTTAAAGCTGAAAGGATGCACAGGGGAATAGATCTCAGCGATATTGGAAGCAAGCGGAAACCATTATGCTGGATTAATACTGAAAATCCTGAACAGGTAAAAAAGGAGAGGTTTGATGACTTCCAGGGCTCTTGAGGATGAAACCTATTTTCACAAATACTTAAAAGAAACAATCAGTGAAGAAGAGATTGCCCAAAAAGTGCTGGATGTCAGAGAAATTTACCTGCAACCTCTTTCTTCTGATTCTGAACGTCTGCAGGAACGTATGGGAAAGGTCTGTGATTATTTTCTTCCCGGTTACGCCAGGGCCGATCTTCTGGCCTTGAAATACCAAGGCACTTATCGTCTGGCCTCTAAAAGTGTCTTCATTCTTTCAGCCTTGGCCGTAATTATTATATCCGGCCAGTATATCTTCTCTTTGAGTCACTGGCTGGTCGCACTTGAATTACTGGCGATGGCGACGATTCTCATGATCATTATCGGAGGCAATAAAGTTGGTTGGCATCGGCGCTGGGTGGACTATCGTTTCCTAGCTGAACGGCATCGTTCTGCGATCTTTATGACCTTTTTTTCCGAAAAAGGTGCAACTGAAGATGCCAGCAGTTTTATCTGTCGTTGGGTTGGTGAATCATGGTGTCTGCACTATTTTGTTCCGGTCTGGCAGGATCGGCCAAAGCTTGATCCGGTTACAGACCCTGATTTGCCGGATATGAATTCTTTTTTTGACCGGGCCTGGTTGGAAGAACAGAGAAGTTATCACGAAAGAAGGGCTCTTGGTCTGGAAAAAAAACATCATGATCTCTCATCGGTCGGCACCATGTTTTTCTGGTTGACTTTTCTGGCGGCGTTTTTTCATCTCCTGCCTCATCTTTTGCACCTTTTCCACCTGGAACTACACCCTCTTCATGACCCGTTATTTAATCGGGTTATGACCTTTTTTGCGGTGGCTTTTCCCGCTTTGGGGGCCGCTTGTGCCGGTCTTAGAGCTCATTTTGATTCAGTGGTGTCCGGTTAGC
>DAOVZA010000237.1 GCA_030635405.1 Desulfocapsa sp. | reverse complement strand
AGTGCGAGGTCTTTTTTCTATTGTCAAAATAGCATATTACTGTTTGACAACATTCTCTGCAGCTGGTCCCTTGGGGCCATCAACAATATCAAAGGTCACTCGTGCGCCTTCTTCGAGGGATTTGAAACCATCACCCTGAATTGCTGAATGATGAACAAAGACATCCTTGCCACCCTCTTCTTCAAGAAAACCAAAACCTTTTGCATCATTAAACCATTTAACTGTTCCTTCTGCCATGCTGTACTACTCCTTTGTGCTGGTTCACTTAAGAACCTTTTTGTTATAGAACCGAATCGTCAAAATACAACCCGGTAACAGTTTTGTTGTCAAAACTGGATTAAACCTAATGTGCTACGGTCAGACTCAGGGAGGAATTTCTATTCCTTCTGGCAGACCCTATCTTTTTTGCCAATCCTGAAGGATGGCTGTTGTTGTTCTTTTCTTTCCCATAAAGCCCAAGCTGTACCTTAAAAATTGGGCTTTTTTAGTGTGTCGACAATTAAGGCTACATTCTTAACACACAAATAAACTTTTAAGTGAATATCGTTTTTGCATGTTTTACAGAAGCCCTTAACTGGAAAAGAATTACAATATTCCAATTCAGTCATGGTGCAAGTTATAACTGAAAACATATATTATCCTTTAAATAATCAGCAAAGAATGAACAAAGAAAACAACTTAGGCAGGAAAACGTGAACCAACATGCTGCTATTCAAAGTACAACTCAACCAAATTCTGCAAATTACCTCATGAAATATTTTTTGCAAGCAAAAAAACACACTACTTAGTGATTATTTGAACCAGACAACAGAAAACGATATCATATCCGCACCTTAAGGGAATATCTTTTTTTTGACCATATCTATTTATTGCCTTGATTCAAATTAAAAAACCGTATCCACAAGGATACTAACTATCAATGTAGTGCTTTTTTTCCACAATCATCAAAATAATTGGAATAAATTGAAATCGACTGGACTCTTATAAATAACACATCGCGATGCACGACTTGTAAATCTAAACGTATTATTTAAAAATTTGAGACCTAACAGGAGATTCAATGAAAACTATTTTAACCACTATCTTTGCCCTATTCATGTTTTGTGCCTTATCTACTTCCTCAATTGCGGGAGAACCCAGTAATCGTTATGAAGGGAAGAATGTAGTTATCATCTTAAGTTCAGGTGATGATATTCAAATTGGTGCCGGTCTGATAATGGCTAAAATGGCAGCTATGAACAAAGCAAATGTTACCGTATACGTGGCTGCAACTGCTGTTAAATATGCGACGAAGGATTCTTTCCATCGTTTTGCGCCAAAAGACACAACTCATCGGGAAATGCTTGAGGCAGTAATCAAAAACGGTGGAACTGTAAAAGTATGCAGCCTGTGCCCCAGTTGGCTCAAGCTGGAAACAGACGACTTCATTGAAGGTATCACCTTCTCCGGTTCACTCGATATTTTTGACGCATCTTTTGCCGAAAACACCCTCACTCTCACATTTTAATTAGCAGGGAACAAAATTATGCATATAGTAAAGACCAGTTTACTCCTTGCCAGCCTCTGCTGCCTGCCCACATTGGGCGTGGCAAAGACGGCTTCATTTGATCTTAATATCGATGGAAATGATGTTACTTTCCATAAGTCATTAGAGCTCAGTGATGTTGGTGAAGGAAAGACAAAAATCAATTTTGATTTTGCAGATAAAAACGGTAAAAAATATTCATTTGATTTGAAATACTCAAATCTTGCGGATAACCGTTCATATCCCACAAATCTTGATATCACTGTAAAAGATGCTTCGGGAACAAAACTTGGCTATCTCTTTTTCGCCATTAATGATGTGACTTTTTTACAGCAGATGGGCAACTTTGGACTGATTTTTGACGTTGATGGTCAGCCCATGGATGTAAGTTTTACCTTTGCCAAAGGAAAAAAAGGCTCTTTGACCGTGGCAGATCTTGAGAATGAACGTTTTGTCCAGGATACTCTAGTTTCGAAATTTGGTTTCCAGATGATTCGTCCGGTGATTGTACCGATGAATGGTGATGGTGTCCGTTCTGTTACCTACTCGCTTGATCATCATCCCTATAGTGTAAACTACACAATCAAGAATATGGAAAACGGTGTGGTACAGTTTCAACATAATCTTTATGCAACAGACACAGGTGCTGAGCATCTGCTGGAACGAATTTATTTTTCTGCTGATTCTCTTGAGACCCTCAGGGAATCCATGTATGCCGGAAAATACTTTGATAAAAAGAATGGAACTTTTAAGTTGGTTTTCTATCCGGCAATGGGCCAGACAGAACCGGCTAAGTAAGCTGGTACCATCTTTATTGAAACTGGCAGCAGACATGATATGTCTGTTGCCTTCAATGGTTTTAAAGGAAGGATAATGTATAAAAAGATTTCTCTTATTTTATTTGTAATTTTATTCAGTTCAGTGGCACTCTGCCAGGCTGCAGACAGCGCTGCTATTTCCGGTAAAATCATCACCGGGTACCGAGTACTTAACGTTGACCCAGCTGTTAAAGACAATCATCTCACAGTGTACCGTGGAGATTATATTAAATTCAGTTATCCTCCCAAATTTGCCTCCCTCAGCTTTTCTATGGAAGAGCTTAAATATAAAGATACACTCTTTCCAGAACCTGTAAAATCACCCTTCTTCAAGATGAAGGCTGTAGGAACATATGACTTCACCCTTGGCGCAGCTGGTGGCAAGATCACTGTGGTTGACCTTATTCGTCCAAATTACACAGAAGTTACAGCCGCTGAAGCAGTAGAACTCTTAAAAAATCTGACTCCTTTTATTTTAGATGTACGAACTCCAGGAGAATATAAGAAAATTCATATTGAAGGGACTCACCTCATTCCTATTCAACAGTTACAGGCAAGAATCGGTGAGCTGGAATCAAAGAAACATGAAGATATTTTTATCTACTGCGCCACTGGCAATAGATCCACAGTTGCATCACGGATCCTGGCTGATCGCGGTTTTAAACGAATCTACAATCTGCGTTATGGCGTGTACGACTGGGCGCGTAAAGGGCATCCCTACAAAACCGGAACATGATATTTTCCTTTCGCAAACGCAGCAAGAAGCAGTTTCAGCAGCTCACCGATCCTCATATACAGCTGATGTATAATATGGCTCTGCGTTACTGCGGGAACAGCTTTGATGCCGAAGATATTCTTCAGGAGGCCATGTATATTTCATTCAAAAGCTATCATCAGTTAAAGGATGAAACAAAATGCAAGGCGTGGTTGCTCACGATTTTACGAAGAGTCTATCTAAAAGAAATACGACAGAGCAATACTCGTCCTGTAGCGGTGGAAGATATCTCCTGCCTGCCCTTAATGGAGCAGCAGGTTGCAAGTGATCACAGTCTGAAATTTGAAAGAGAAGAAACTGCCGCAACAGTACGTCACTGTTTATCAGAATTACCGGAAAATTATCAAACACCGATGTTACTCTATTTCATGGATGATATGAGTTACCAGGAAATTGCAGAAACTCTGAAAATGCCAATTGGAACAGTGATGTCTCGGTTGTCACGAGCAAAACAGCTATTGAAGAAAAAGCTGCTCCAGCAATCTATGCAGAAAAAATCAGGTTTAATCGTTTCTCTTTACCCGCAACCCAGTCCCTCAAAAGTGACACAGAACAGGAGGCTGTCATGAAATGCGAAGAATTTAGAAGAAAACTTTCAGGAAGTGAAACTGTTGAGAGTAATCAGAGACTCACTGACACTGAACGTGAGCATCTGGAAAATTGTGAAAGTTGCAGCAAGCTTGTAAAACTTGACGAGCAGCTTAACACAGTTATTCGTGAAGAGTTACAGCAGGTAGAAGTTCCCGAACGGGTGAAAGAAAGGTTACAGCAAAATCTAATGGCCGATGTGACTGCTCCTCAAGTTTCAGTAGTTAAATGGCTCAAGGTCGCCGTACCGGCCCTGGCAATGGCTGCCATACTCGTTATCGTTCTTCTTCCCGGTGGAGGAAGTTTTGCCAGTATGGACGATGTTGGCCAGCTTGCCATAACAGATCACGAAAGCCACCTTGGTCGGGCTTGCAAAAAAGGGTTACCAGCAGATCTTGCCGCCTGGGGAAAAGAGGCAATTGGTCTTGCCATTACAGCGCCAGAATTACCGTTTCCAGACAGTGAACTCATCGCTGTAAGTAAATGCACTCTTGGCGACTGTGACACCGCTCACCTGACTTATGTTCGTGATGGTAAACGATTTTCCGTGTTCATTTTTCCAGAAAAAGAAGCTGCATTTTCTTTGTATAAGGGAAGAAATTACACCCTGGGTTTTGAGAATTATCGTGTGACTATCTGGAAGTCAAAGCAACAGATATATGCTCTTGTTACCTGATTATCGGGTAGTCAGTTGATGCATTATCTCTAAGT
>DAOVZA010000241.1 GCA_030635405.1 Desulfocapsa sp. | reverse complement strand
CATCATCAGCTTCCACGCACTTCCAGCCCCACTCTTTAAACATGGAACAGAGCATATAACGATGCACCTGCTCATCATCTACCACCAGAATGGTTACCTGCTTTCCCACAATCTCTCTCCTAAGGGCATGTAAAAATATAACATGGCCATTCTTACATCTTATCTTCGAGCCATCTTTGGTTGCGTCTCAATCGCAAAGTCCTCAACGTAGCTCTGCTACGCCTGCGGCTTTACTCAATCACCGCATCCAAATATGCCCCAAACCTAAGTGCAATAACGGCCATATTATTTTGTTACAAGCCCTAACCTTTAATCTGTTTAAGAGCCCAGGCCATATTCTGACCAAGGACTTTCATAGTGTTCATTCCTTCTTCATCCTTAGCCACTTCTTCTTTTTCCCGACCCATTCCAATATTCCAATAGTTGGAACCAATCACTATCATCTGACCGATAAGAAAGAAATGATTCATCGTATCAAAAACATGAATAGCCCCAGCTCTTCTTGCAGCAACGACTGCAGCACCGAATTTTCTCTTAAGCATGTCATCATTGGCACGGCTAACCATTCCGCATCTATCCATCAGGGCCTTCATTTCAGTTGAAACATCGGCAAAATAGGTGGGAGATCCAAGAAGAATAGCATCTGCACTCTTCATCTTATCAAGACACTCATTGATGCAATCTTTTTCCACAGCACAACGCCCATTCTTCTTCTTAAAACACTGATAACAGGCGGTACAACCACCAATTTTCGTTCCTGCCAGCTGAACAAGTTCGGTTTCAATTCCTTCAGCTTCAAGTTCTGCCAGGGTTGTTTTTAGCAATAAAGCGGTATTTCCATCCTTTCGGGCACTTCCACTAAAGGCAACAACTTTCATAATTCTACTCCGGGTTTTTTAAGATTATCATCATATTTTTCACACACAAAAATCTCATCTATTTTATAACGCATCCTGAAGCTTTTTTCCGAAAAAACAAACAATCAATATGGCCGCCAGTAAAGATTATAAAAAAAATGAATAATATTATCTTTTTCCTTCATTTATCCAACTATTTTCGATACCATCAAAACAGAGTGTTTTTTTTCTAAGAAAGACATGGAATATATATAATTTCAGGAGTATCCATGGCAGGATCGGATCAAAAGATCAAGAATTCATCACACACCTTAACAGATTCAAGCGGCAACAGATTTTATCTGATGCTCTCCACACTTGTTATCAACCTGCTGGCACTCGCCATGCCTGTTATGATGCTGCAGACCTATGACCGCATCCTGCCAAGCCATGGTATAGGTACTCTCGTTCTTCTTATTTCTGGTGTTGCCTGCGCCATTACACTTGAGATTGGGCTTCGTCTCGCTCGTTCATATCTCACAGGCTGGTCGGGAGCTGTCTTTGAACACAAAACAGCCTGTGCCGCTATGTCACACCTTCTCAATGCCAATGTTCAGGCATTTGAAAAGCAGGGCGCTGGTAACTACATTCAGAAAATGGCTGCCATCAGCCGGCTGCGAAGCTTTTATTCGGGCCAGGCACTGATGACCATAGTGGATCTACCCTTTGTTCTAACCTTTCTCATACTGATAGGTTACATCGGGGGAGATCTTGTTTTTGTTCCGCTGACACTTTTTCTCATCTTTTGTGCTATTTCCTGGTTTGTAGGAATGCGGCTAAAAAAAGAAGTCATGGAACAGGATAGCAGTGATAAATTTCGTTACAATTTCCTGATAGAAACGCTAACCGGTATCCATACCATTAAAAGTCAGGGACTTGAGAAATTCTTCTTTCGCCGAAACGGTCGCCTCCAAAATCGCATTTCCGCGGCTCACTTTCAGGTGGCCCTGTCAAACAACATCGCAATAAGCTCGGGAATGCTATTTGGCCAGATCATGACGGTATCCGTAGTTTCATATGGTGCCATCAAAGTCTTAAACGGTGACATGGGAACAGGTGGACTTGCCGCCTGCCTTCTGCTATCTGGAAGAATCATGCAACCAGTCCAGCGGGCATTGGGTTTATGGACCAGATTTCAGAGTTTTTTCATAGACCGAAAGGAACTGGAAGAAATTTTTGCCCTCCCAAGATCTTCCTATAGCGATACCGAAACACTGATGCAGCCTACAGGAATCGTCAATTGTACAAACCTCAGTTTTTCCTATGGCGAAAAAGAGCCTCTACTCTTTGACAATATCAACCTGTCATTAAAGACTGGTGACTCCATTTCTCTTATCGGTGAGCAGGGATCTGGCAGAACAACATTCATAAATCTGCTGACCGGGTTATACACCCCGACAAAAGGACAAATAACCATTGATGGAGCTAACCCATCACGAGTGGAACCCGTACGACTTGCCTCTCATATCGGTTACCTTCCCGAAAAAGGCGTCATATTCCATGGCAGTATCATGGACAATCTCACCTTTTTTGGAACCATCCCTGAAAAGGATGCCCTGCTGGCCGCAGAACACCTTCAAGTAACTGAAGCAGTGGCGCTTCTGCCTAACGGGTTCAAAACAACACTCAGTGATTCTGTTACAGACCCTATTCCTCCGGGCCTTAAACAACGAATAACAATAGCACGGGCACTGGCCACAAAACCCCGCATTATTCTTTTCAACAATGCCGACAGAAACCTTGACCGTTCTGGCTATAACCTCGTATTTAAAATCCTTGGCCGTCTGAAAAGACACACCACTCTTATCATCATTTCCGATGATCGCAATATCCTGCGACTGGCAGACAAGGAGTACTATATCGTTAACGGAAAGCTTGAAGAAAATGCTCCCGTTGATTCCAAACTTTTCACCATTCTGCCTTTTAGAGAGTTGCGGGCATGATTGATAATTTCCAGGAAAAAAGCACTCTTCTCCAGAATAGAATTGAACCCTACGGCTGGCTTTCCAAGACAGGTCCACCATCTTCATTTGCCTCGTGTGTGGCACCACTTCTCACTGCACTGGAATGGAACGGAGAAACGCATCAGATCTGCGAATCACTTCCTCACTACCCCGATCAAATTGACCGGGTTGATTTCATTAACACCATGGCAAATCTGAATTATCAGATTCAGAATGCGAGCATCAAACTGAAGCACCTTGATATTCGACTTGCCCCCTGTCTAATTATCATCAATGAAGGAACACAAAAAGAACGCCCATATATTGTATTCAGCGGCAGAAAAAGTACTCTCCATGTCTTTGACGGAAAAAGTCACGAATATATCCTTTTCTCTGAAATAGAAGAGAATATTGGTTCAATCTACACATTCAAAGCACTGGAAGAAAACGGCCTCGACAAACACAAACTCAACCAGCAGGTCCATGAGAAAGTTGGTCGCTGGGCGAAATTCATGGGCTCACGTTTTACCCCCGTTTTCAGGCAGATATTCATTTCAAGCTTTGTTATCAATCTGCTTGCCCTTGCATCATCCCTTTTTGTCATGGCTGTGTATGACAAGGTTATAGGAGACAACTCTCCAGAGACACTTTATTATCTGGCAATTGGTGCTCTTCTGGCCATCGTCTTCGAATCATTTCTTCGCTACCTGCGTGCAAGGAGCCTTGCTTTTTTCGGGGTTCGCATTGATGCCATTGTTACGGAATCTATCTTTGAACGGCTCCTTTACCTTCCACCACGTATTGTGGAAAGCTCATCAATTCCGGCACAGATTGCGCGCCTCAAAGATTTTGATTCTGTCCGGAATTTCTTTTCAGGCCCCGTTGGAATAAATCTGATCGAGATTCCTTTCACACTGATTTTTCTCCTCACCATCTATTTGATCGGTGGACCATTGGTACGCATCCCGCTTCTTCTTGCCCTAATCTATATCATTCTCGGACTGATAATGTTGCCTCGTATACAGAGCAGCACTGAAGAGGGAGCAGTTGCTGGTGTCCAACGTCAAACCCTGATGGTGGAAACAATGCAGAAGTTCAGGTCCATTCGCATCCACGGCGCCATGGACACCTGGTACGAACGTTTCAGAAAACTCTCAGGTGTTTCGGCTTACACATCTTTTAGAAGCTCACAGCAGACAGCATTCGTGGAAGCCATGGCATATGGATTTTCTGTCGGGGCGGGCGTCTTAACTCTGGTTTACGGTATTTTCCTTGTCTGGGAGCAACAGATCACCACAGGTGCTCTAATTGCTAGCATGATGCTAGTGTGGAGAATAATTTCTCCAATGCAGGCCATCTGTAACTCGCTCGTTCGTATTCGTTATATTTTTAGAAGTGTGGAACAGGTGCATAAGCTCCTGCGTACTGCACCTGAAAACAGCAACACGCTTTCGGATCAGCCATTTAACATTACTGGTGCCATCTCATTCAGTAGTGTGGGGTTGCGTTACACAGCTGACCGGGGTGCTGT
>DAOVZA010000193.1 GCA_030635405.1 Desulfocapsa sp. | reverse complement strand
TTATCTGCCTTTCCTGTAGGGCACGTAATATCTTGACCTGAATGGCAAGGGGCATTTCGCCAATTTCATCGAGCAGTAAAGTACCACCTGCGGCTTCTGCAAACAGACCTTTTTTATCAGCATGAGCATCGGTAAAAGCACCCTTAACATGGCCAAATAACTCGCTCTCAAGGAGCCCTTCAGGAAGAGCCGCACAATTAACAGCTATAAAAGGATTATCCTTTCTTGTGGATGTATGATGGATGGCTCTTGCGATAAGTTCTTTACCAGTTCCGGTATCTCCTTCAAGTAAGACGTTACCCGATGAGTTGGCAATTTTATCTATAAAGCCAAAAAGATCACGCATTGAGGAACTCTTGCCAATCAGCTTATGAAGGCTATTGCGACTTTTTGTTACCTGTTCCAATTCCTCTATTTTCAGGCGCATCGTAAGTTCATTAGCCGCTTTTTTGACTACTATGAGGAGCTGTTCCAGCTTAAATGGCTTAATGATGTAATCATAGGCACCACGATTAATCAGTTGGATTGCATCATCAATGTCTCCAAATGCCGTGATCAAGATGACAAAGGGTTTTAGGACTTTTCTGCTATTGATTTTATCAAGAAGAGTAATGCCGTCCATCACCGGCATTTTTAAATCAGAAACGACGATAGGGAAAGGAAATTCGTCAAGTCTCTCGAGCGCTTCCTGACCGTTTGCTGCCGTGGTTACAGCGTAGCCTTTCTCGAGCAGAATCTCCTGGATGAAATCGCGCATGTCCTGATCATCTTCGACAACAAGAACTTGTATTTTGTTCTGCTTCATCACGGTTCCAATTGAGCTTTTTTCGGACGATAAGAGGCTTGATTACCTAAGGGAACACCTCCAATTTCAAGGGAAATTGCACCCACCTTACAAACCTTACTACAAGCAAGACAGGTGATGCATTCCATATCATCTGGAGACTCATTAAAATGTACGCCCATTGGGCAAACAGGATGGCAAGCCTCACAATTGGTACACTTTTGAGCATCGAGGCGAAGCTTAACCATCTTTATTTTGCTGAACAGGGCGTAAAAAGCTCCAAGAGGACAGGCTGTCCGGCAAAAAGGCCGACTGGCCATAACCGCCCAAGCCATAAAAAAGAGAAGGATTATAAGCTTGTTCAGAAAAAGAAGACCTAAGCTTTCCCGAAGCGCAGGCTGCATGATAATCAGGGGTAATCCAGCTTCCAAGGTACCTGCAGGACAGATATACTTACAAAACCACGTCTGACCAAATCCAAAAGCATCGACTGCAAAGAGAGGCAGAAGAATAACCATAAAAAGCAGGAGTCCATATTTAATGAATCGTAATGGTCGCCAAATACCATATTTAGGAGAAGGTATTTTATGGAGAAGCTCCTGAAAAAGACCAAAGGGACAGGCCCAGCCGCAAATCATACGTCCAACGAAGCTACCGATTGCGCCCATCGCGCCAATAACATAAAATCCGACATAGATTTGACCATTTTCAAGAGCCAGTCGAATCCCACCCATAAGCTGCTGAAGAGCGCCAAGGGGACAATAGCTTGTGGCGGCAGGACAGGAATAACAGTTCAGTCCCGGCGAACAGATCACCTTGAGAGGTCCCTGGTATATCCCTCTGGTCACGGGAAAATTCCAGTAGCCGTTGGTGATAAGGAAGAACAGGGCCTGAACCCATTTACGTACGAATTCCACTAGCCAATTCCTATGCAGGCAAGACAGATCTGTGTTGCCTGTTCAAGGACTCGTGAAGGCTCACCAAGACTGATCCCCACTGCGCCAAGTACAAGAAAGATGAATATTGCCACAAAGGGTGCTTTACGAATTTTTACTTTCTCAGATTGTCTTTTTTTCTTCATCACTTATCAATAAATTGTTGCAGCATTTGTGTGTAACGAGTGGCATTCCACTGCATGGGCCCAATGAATTTTCTCACAACCAGTCCTTTCTTACTGATTATAAACGTTTCAGGTAAACCGGTCAGGCCATATTGCGCCCCAACCGTATTGTCCTGATCATCAAGAATTGGCATGGTGATTCCAACCTTTGCTGCAAAACTGTCAGCCAGAGCCGGGTCATCTTTATTGAGTATGGCCAGCATCTTGAATTTATCCTTAGGAAATTTTTCGTGAAGTTCCTGCATGGCAGGCATCTCCTCACGGCATGGTGCACACCAGGTGGCCCAAAAATTAACAAAGACCACTTGTCCTTTTAGCTCAGAAAGTGTCCAACTTTTACCTTGCCTGTCCACAAGCGTAAAATCAGGAGCTGGTTTTCCAACAGTTGCAACCTTGAGTTCAGGACCACAGCCGGCAAGAAATACAAAAGAACAACATAACAACACGATTAAAGATAATTTTTTCATAATACTCCGTACGTTTACTCTACTCTACTTATAAACAGCCTGAAGTTCAGATTGAACCAGGTCATACAACTGCTGATACCCAAACTCCTGCAAAGGCCTGCCATTAACGAAATAGCCAGGAGTTTTATGAACATTTAAGGTCTTGGCGTCAGCAACATCCTGAGCAATAATTTTTGCAATTGCAGGATCATTCATATCCTTTTTAAGTTGCTCCATATCAAGCCCAACCTGAGGAAGAAACTCCCATACTCTTTGAGGTTGTGGATTGCTATGACTGGCCCACTGAGATTGTGATTGAAACATTGCATCTAAAGTTTCCCAGTATTTGCCCTGTTTTTTAGCAGCTTCTACAATTGCAACAAATGTATCGGCCCCATCATGGAATGGCGCATAACGAAGCACAAGTTTAATTTTGCCGGGATTCTTATCCATCATCTGCCTCACAAAAGGGGCAAAGGCTGCACAGGTTTCACACGCAGGATCCATAAACTCGACAATATACACCTTCGCATCATCACTGCCAAGTGTCTGAGAGTGTTCTCGGACAAAAATTTCTGCATTTTCCTGAGCCATAAAACTCGATTTTTCAGCCTGCATGTCCTTGTACCAGGTACTTGCAAACATAAACCCAAATATTAAAGCAAAACTCGCCACAACTAACAGTGCATTTTTTTTCATTTAGTGATTCTCCTTTGTAAGATAAGTAACAGCGCAATTATTATTGAAAATGAAAATAAAGAGAGCATCGGAATGGTGATAAAACCAAACAGATCGATATATTCTTCAGTACAGGAAACACCTTGAGAACAGGGTTTTATACTTTCGGGAATTATGCCGGAATAGAGCAGAGTGTGATAGAGAGCAACCAGCCAGCCTGCTGCAGCCAAAGGTAAAGAATATTTCACAACACTTTTTTCAAAGGAAATGAGCCCGACACCTAGAATTAGAACTAAGGGGAATAAACATATCCTCTGATACCAACATAAAACACAGGGCGCAAATTCCATTACAGAACTGAAAAATATACTTCCTGCTGTCGAAAGACTGACAAGAAGCCAGCAGAGAAAGAGAACTGTCCAATTCGCATCAGATTTTGATTCAAGTTTTGGCATGATAAAGGGAACTCCACAAGTAAGTGATAGAAAAAAAGATCAGATCGCTTATGCAAAGCAAAGGATATGCCAGGAAAAAAAACAATGCACAATATAGGGAAACTCAGCAATGGCCTATGCTGGCACGTTCAGATATGATTTTGTGAAGATAACAACCCAAAACAAACAGGGTCAAAAAGGGACACGGTGCGACAAAACGACGCACAGCATGATTTTAGAAAAAAGATCTCCTTGCTATCAGCAATCCAATTTGACTCATCAACACTAATATCATAGACTGAAAGTACACATGTTGATATTTTGCATATTGCTGGTCTGAACTAAGTGTTTATGCGCTTATGAATTCTCTTAAGGAAATCCCATGGGAAGTAGCAAAAGAAGCATCAGTGGCACTCTTCTTATTTCTTTTCTTATAGTTATCTTCTTTAGCCTTTTTATTCAGAGTGTTCTCTGGGTGTCAAATATATATGATACTAATTCGATTCAAAAGGAGCAGAGCAAGCAGCAGTACATCCAGTCCCATAAAGGGATAATCAAACACGAAGTGGATCATCTTCTCGATTCTATTGACTCCATCCAGAAAAAATCAGCGCGCCGTCTTAAAAAAGAAATAAAAAAGCGTGTAAATACCGCACATGCCGTTGCCTTAAATATTTATAACAAAAATAGTGGAAAGAAGGATCATCATGCTATTCAGAAGATGATTAGTGATGCAGTTATTCCTCTGCTGACCACTGACACAAAAAAACTGTTCATAATTGGAAATATATCAGGTGAAATCCTCTTCTCCAAAAACCAGTCTTCACCTGCCAGTAACAGCTCTACGGCCATTGCATCTTTTAGAGAAATAACTGACATCATCAAGGGCAAGGGTGAGGCATATTCTTCATGGAAAGTCCAAGATACCCCATCAGAAATACAAACGGACAATATTATTTTTGTAAAATTTTTTAAACCAATGAACCTGATCATTGGCGCAGGTTTTTATTTAAAAGATGTGGTTGCTGAGGCCAAAGCAGCAACAATCGAGAGAATAAACAACACACGATATGGTGATAAAGGTG
This sequence comes from Desulfocapsa sp., assembly GCA_030635405.1. The sequence goes on along the minus strand of DAOVZA010000193.1, from coordinate 567 downwards.
AAGGGTATCTTTTTGCCTTTCAATATGATGGCCTCTATCTCAGTCACCCTGTTCCCAAATATATTGGGCAGAATTTAATTGATATTACTGATCCCAATGGCGTTAAAATAAACAGAGATATTGTCAAGACATGCCAGAGTGGTGGCGGTTTTACAAACTACGTATGGGATAGATACAAGACTGGACTGTTGATAGATAAAATCAGCTATGTAAAGGGCTATGATGATTGGGAATGGGCAATCGGAACTGGATTTTATCTGGATGACTTACAACAAACAATAGATGCTAATAACGATATATTACAGGATCAAATTCAAAGCTTCTTTTTAAAAATAGGCATCTTTTCTATTCTAATTTTTATAATAAGCAGCCTTATCATAAAGCTGGTCGTCGGTAAACTAAACGCAGAACTGGCAATATTCCATAGTTTCTTTAATAAAGCAGCCAGTGAATCAGAAAAAATCTCTTTAGAAAAAATTAATTCCACCGAATTCCAGCAACTTGCAGAAAATGCAAACAAGATGCTAGAAGATCGTCAGAGTATGGAATCAGCACTTGTACAGAGTG
>DAOVZA010000107.1 GCA_030635405.1 Desulfocapsa sp. | reverse complement strand
GGTCAAAATCTTCTTGGTCGAGTAATCGATGCCATGGAAGAACCCATTGATGGTCAACCCGCTCCACAACTCGAAGAAGAAAAAGAAATATATTCATTACCCCCTGGTCCGATGGAGAGGAAAAACATCGACAAACCTCTTGACCTTGGCATTCGTGCAATTAATGGTCTGATTACCTGTGGCATGGGACAGCGTATGGGTATCATGGCGGGATCCGGTGTTGGAAAGAGCGTATTACTTGGTATGATGGCACGATATGCTCGTGCAGATGTCAACGTTATTGCTCTTATTGGCGAGCGAGGCAGAGAAGTAAGAGAATTTATCGAAAGAGATCTAGGTAAAGAGGGGCTTGCCCGTTCTGTAATAGTAGTTGTTACTTCAGATCAATCTCCCTTATTACGAATGCGTGGTGCCTTTGTTGCTACATCCATTGCAGAATATTTTTGTAATAAGGGAAAGAACGTTCTCTTAATGATGGATTCTGTAACACGATTTGCAATGGCAATGAGAGAGATTGGCCTCGCGATTGGTGAACCACCAACCACAAAAGGATACACACCATCTGTTTTTGCAACGCTTCCTAAACTTCTTGAACGAGCAGGCCGTTTTACTGGAAAGGGTTCAATTACAGGCTTATATACTGTCCTGGTAGACGGAGATGACATGAATGAACCGGTTGCAGATTCCGTTCGCTCCATACTCGATGGCCACATAGTTCTTTCAAGAGCACTAGGTGCAAAAAATCACTATCCTGCAATCGATGTAATGAATTCTGCAAGCAGGATCATGAGAGAAATCACCCATGCACGTCATATTGAGCTTTCAGGACGCGCAAGAAATGTCCTCGCCACCTATAATGAAGCTGAAGACCTTATCAACATAGGGGCTTATGCTAAAGGGTCAAACCCAAAAATTGATTATGCCATTAGTAAAATAGATGCAATCAATTCTTTTCTCTGCCAGGGATATGATGAAACCACATCCTTAAAAGAGACAATTGAATCCCTAGGAATATTACTCAGCGAAAGAAAAGATGATGAAAGTGAACGTAAAGACAGAAGAGAAAGCGATAAATTAGAAGATTAAATATTTTCCTTTTTATAAATTCAGGAATCTGACAGAATAAATCTTCTCATTCACACCCCAGTTAAACCCTCATTTCAATAATTATGGCACCAAAACCTTTTGCTCTCAATTCCATTTTGAAATTTAGAAAACGAGAAGAGAATCTTGCACAGGAAAAATATATACAGGCAAGAATTGCTACTGAAAAGGCTCTTCAAGCAGTCGACAACGCAAAAGAAGATCTTGGCCTCCTCATTCACACCCTCGAAAACAAACAAAAAGAAGGTATTCTTGCCCTGGAACTTGCTCGTTTTGACGAAAGAATTCAATATGGCCGCAGTCAATTAAAAACGCTTGAAACTACCTACAGAAAAAAAGTGTCCATAGCCAAAGGTAAGCAGAAAAAGCTACTTCAAAAGGCTAAGGATCATAAAATGTTAAAAACACTAAAAGAACACCAGGATCAAGCCTGGAAAACTCATCTTGAAAAAAAAGAAGCTGCGATGCTTGATGAAATTGCGATCCTGCGTCATGATCGTAATTTGAATTAACTTTTCACAACAGGCAACTCCCCTACTTCATTTCTACAAGGAACACTATGTATTCAAAACTCTTTTCCTTAACTTGCATTGGTATCTTTCTCCTTATTATTGGGTTAACTCCAGCTCTATCCTTAGGAGCAGATCCCGACACAGAAACGCCAACTGCCGCAGACAAGACAACATCAAATCAGTCTCCTGAAGGCAAAACTGAATTCGAATCCGTAGAAGAAAGAAGACTGTATGCCGTATTACAAAACGAAAGAGACAATCTTGCAGAGGAGAAGAAAGTTCTGGCCCTTAAGGAAAAGGAACTAAAGACTCTTCAGGTTGAAGCCGATAAGAAACTTACACTGATAGATGAGAAGCTCGACGAATTAAAGAAAATACAGCTAAAAATCGAAGAGTTACTCGCTGAAAAAAATGCAGTAGAGCTACAAAAGACAAAGGATTTAAGTCTTATATATGCCAAAATGAGCCCCGATCGCGCAGCTCTTTCCCTCGCGGCTCTTGATAAACAGCTTGCAGCAGATCTCCTGGCATATATGAAAGTTAAATCAGCGGCTAAAATTCTTGATCGAATGGATAAAGTAACAGCCTCAAAACTCAGCACAACGTTTACAACGATAAAATTGGAGTGAAAATAAATGGAAACTGTTCTCCTTAACCCTGCCACACCAGTAAAACCACCAGCGTCACAGCAAAACACTTCTGAAGTAGATAGTGACAACGGTGATTTTTCACCAGCAATGGATGAGGCAATTAATTCTCTTGATAAAGACAAAGGTCAAAATCAGGGTTCCACAGCCAAAGGATCTGAACAGGAAGCAAATACCCCTCAAAATAACGAACTCTCAAATATAACAGAAGCAACAGAAAATAAAGGACAGCCACAGGAAAACGTACCGGTTCAAGCTTTAAATGGCTTAATAAAAGCACATGATGCCATTACAACCCACATGCCTGTTACTGTGCAGGATCGTGTTACACAGCCAATCCTGTCAGGTTCATTTCAGCAAAGTCCAGTAGTTCAGGAAAACCCTTTAGTTCAGCAAAATCCTTTAAATAGTTTTGGTACTGAAAAAAATCCTCTTTTGGCTGACAGCTTAATTGAAACATCCGTTGCTCCAAACCTGGTAGCTAAAACCAGCACACCACTGGGAACCGAGAACAGTTTACAAGGTGCTTCTAAAGCCGAAACATTACTGCTTCAGCAGATTCAGCAAATCCTTGATCAGGGGAAAAACACTGGTTCCATCACTATAACCAGCAGTAATCCGTCACTAACTGATCCACAAAAAAGCACAGAACAGTTACAGGGATTATCAGCCTCTTTACTGGCAGAAGCTGAAAACAGCACCATACAAAGTAGACAAGTTGGTGTTGTTCCCATAGTACCCATGGAAAAAAATGCTCCAAAACCTAACTCTATAAAACTTGAAGGAGCTCACCAGGATGTTAACGAGCAATTTTTAAATGCAAAACTTGGTGAATCAAAAGTAACTAATCCTGGAAATCCCCAGCAGGGCAACAATGACCAGAAAGGAAACAAGCAACAAAATAAAGCTGAAGTCATTAATGCAATGAACCAAAGCTCTGTGAATTCTGGATCTGAAACAAAACCTGGTGAATCAACTTTCGGACAACAACTTACAACTAGTGCAACCCCAACTACTACACCAACAAGCGTAGAAGGAAAACTGGCACCTGGTGTCCATCAACCGGTACCTGAAAATGAACTGGTCGATAACCTCATTAAAAGATTCAGCGTAAACCCAAGGCTTCAGACCAGTAAACTGACATTACAGCTCAATCCTGCCGAACTTGGTGCGATTAAAATTGATATCCTTGTAAAAGGCGATTCCATAAATGCCAATATTGTTGCTCAGAGTCAGCAAGTATTAGAAACCCTTGAAAAACAAATGCCACGTCTGCGTTCAGTTCTTCAAGAGCAGGGATTCACAGTTGATTCCTTTGAAGTGACCATGGAAGGTGATGGTGGGAATCAGAGAGAATTATTCCAGGAACAATTCACTTCCAATCAACAGGAATTTGCCTCCAACAGCTCTTCAAAAAATAACAATGATACATTTGATCTTCTTCTCGATGACCAGGAAGAAGATGAAAACAGTGCTGAGTCCTCCGGGATCAATCTTAAAGTATAACGCTATCCCGTGAAACTTTTCTATATCAAACAAGGAATATAAAATGGCTGAAATATCCGAACTCTTCGCCCCCTCAAGTACTGCGAATCTTACACCTACATATTCGTACACTGATGCTGACGATATGATGGGAAAAGAAGATTTTCTCAAACTTCTTGTTGCTCAGTTGCAAAATCAGGACCCATTAAACCCTGATGACGCCACAGAGTTCACATCACAACTTGCAGAATTCAGTTCACTTGAGCAACTCCAGAATCTTAATGGTTCTTTAGAAGAAATCGCCGCTATTCAACAACAGTCTGATCGATTTGCGACAATGGATCTTATTGGTAATGAAGTCGTATATACCAGTTCGTCATTTAATTTTGATGGTACCCCATCCAGCGTCGGTTACAGGCTTGATGGTACAGCAGCATCAGTTACAATGACCATTGTCGATGAAAACGGTTCCACCGTTGCTTCATTACGCCCAACCGAGCTCACCCAGGGGGATCATTTTCTACAATGGGATGGTCTTGACAATGAGGGTAATATTGTACCAGAAGGAAATTATAAACTCATTATTGAAGCCACCTCTGCCGGCGAAGATGAAACCATAGCAGCTTCTCCTCTTGTTCAGTCTGAAGTCGTAGGCGTTGACTTTTCCAGTGAAAATGGAGATGCAATTATTCATACAATGGCTGGTGCCGAAATAAGTAGTAATGCAATCATTGCAGTTTATCAGGCTAATCAAACGTATGACAAAGAAATAACAGAAGACCAAGAAGAGGAAACAATTGTCGATGAAGTCGTAGGCGACGTTGTTGATGCCGTAAGCGCAGATGTTACAGGGACGTTAACATCACCAAATACAGAAGATTCTGCTTCCACGGATGATGAACAGATCGAACAGGACGCACTCCAGCACTTTTTAGCTGGGAATTAAATTTACTTCAAAAATCCATTTAATATAAGGGAGAAACATCCATGGGAATCACCAGCGCACTATACAGTGGAGTGAGTGGCCTTAATACAAATTCACAGGCAATGAGCGTAATTGGTAACAATCTTGCCAATACCAATACATTAGGTTTCAAAGGTGCCAGAACTGTTTTCTCAGATCTGCTTGCCAGTAATATTTCAGGATCTGGTGGTTCTTCACAGGTTGGTCGTGGTGTTAATGTATCGAAAGTTGATAATATATTCAGCCAGGGAACTTTTGAATCAACTTCCTCAAATACCGATGTAGCAATTGAAGGTGAAGGATTCTTTCTTCTTAAAGAACCCGGTGATAACACAACATATTATTCAAGAGCTGGTGCCTTTCGTTTTGATCAAGATGGTTATCTTGTGAATCCAGAAGGATTTCGTGTTCAGGGTAAACCATTTGATGACAACGGTGACCCACTTCCTGGTGACCCTGAAAGTATTCAAGTGGCAAATGTTGGTTTAGTACCTGCAAAAGTAACAGATGCCATGACATTCAACACCAACCTGGACGCAAGTGAGATACCACCTGTCAATGCTTTTGATCCAACTGATCCAGCAACTTTCAACTACTCTGCTTCAACAACCACCTATGATTCACTCGGTACAGACCATTTAGTTTCTCTTTATTTTGTTAAAAGTGATGCCGCTGATAATACATGGGACTGGCACTGGAGTGCAGAAGATGCTGACGGAAATGCCTTGGGCGGAGCAGGAGGTGCGGCGATTGTATTTGATGACTCGGGTATCTTAACTGCTGGTGGTGAAGGCCAAATTCCGGCTATCGATTGGGCTAATGGCTCAGACGCTGGCGTACCAATTGATGTCACCTTTGACACAACACAGTTTAACAGTGTATCAACAGTTATTTCTCAGGATCAGAATGGTTTTGGATCTGGTAACTTAACCAATGTTGGTATAAACGAAGAAGGAATTGTTGTAGCATCCTACTCCAATGGCGAGCAGGTTAAAGTTTCACAACTCGTTCTTGGGAAATTTACGAATCCCGGTGGGCTTGAAATGGTCGGCTCTAATATGTTTAAAGGAACAGATTCATCAGGTCCCGCAAGATCTGGTATTCCAGGACCTGAGCTTGGATCAATTTTCACCAACTCACTGGAACAATCCAATGTTGATATGGGACAGGAATTTGTTAAAATGATTACAACCCAGAGAGGTTTTCAGGCCAACTCAAAAATTATCACCACAGTTGATGAACTCCTAGGAGAATTAATTAATCTTAAACGATAACCACAGCACATCCATTCACCTAAGGCTCTTCATATTATGAAGAGCCTTTTTTTTATCCTCACTTTTACCATCCTTACCCAGTCAGTTTTTTGACTCTCCTTTCTTTAGTTTTCATTGTTTTTATAAAATATCACAAAATAAATCGTTAATTCGGGAAGAACAGGGCAGTAAAGCCACAGATCTCATTCAGGAATACATTTTGCATTGTCTTTTCTGACGCCAGAATATAGAATCAAATATACGTTTTTTAATATTATTCCCAGTGTTGGAGGGTGTTTCTTTGGATATCGGAACAATAATTGGCTTAGCTCTAGCTTGTGGCCTTATGCTTATGGCTATTCTTCAGGGAGGGCCTCTTGGTATTTTTATCAACATCCCATCGGCGTTGATTGTTTTTGGTGGTACAATAGGTGTTGCACTTGTTCATTACCCTTTGTCCGATATCATAGGTGCAATTTCCATTGCCAAAAAAACCGTACTTAACAAAGATGAAGACCCATATGGTCTCATTGTACAGTTAATGGAATTTGCCAATAAAGCTCGAAAGGAAGGTATTTTATCCCTACAGGGTATGATGGATGGTGTTGAGGATGAATTCCTTGTTAAAGCTATGCAAATGGCTGTTGATGGTCAGGAGCCTGACACATTAAAGGCCATGCTCACCACTGAACTCGAATATCTTGCTGATCGACATGATAAAGGTCAGGACATCTTCACTTCCCTTGCTGGTTATGGTCCTGCAATGGGAATGGTTGGAACATTGATTGGTCTAGTACAGATGCTCATGAACATGTCTGACCCTGACTCCATTGGGCCTGCCATGGCTGTCGCACTCCTAACTACTCTATACGGTGCCGTTCTTGCCAACGTCTTCTGCGCTCCAATGGCCGGAAAATTAAAAAACAGGTCAGCATCTGAAACACTTATCAAGAGTCTTGTTATCGAAGGCATGCAATCCAT
>DAOVZA010000207.1 GCA_030635405.1 Desulfocapsa sp. | reverse complement strand
TTTACGATATGTGTAAAGCTATTGATAAAGCAATGGTTATTAGTGATATTTGTTTGAACAAGAAAACAGGCGGAAAGAGCGGGACATTTATTCGACCCGAATAGTGTCTCTTTTCATAATAGATATTTTTATGTTTAGAATGAGAGGTCTTTAGATGGAACAAAAAGTATTAGATGATTTTCAGAAGCAACTTCAGGAAAAGCGTGACGATATAGCTAAAGAAGCGGAAAGAACCTTAACTGAATTGAATGAACAGGGAGGAAATATCCCTGATGCAAACGATAGAGCCAGTGCTGAATCAGGTCGTAACTTTGAACTCCGTATACGGCAGAGAGAACAGAAACTTCTTTCAAAGATTGAGGAAGCTCTGCAACGAATTGATGATGGCGATTTTGGTGAATGTGACAGCTGTGGTGAACTCATTGGTTTGAAACGCCTTGAAGCACGTCCTGTTACGACGCTCTGTATCGAGTGTAAGACTGCGCAGGAATCTAAAGAAAAGTCTCAAGGGAAATAGTGTAAATGCCCGAACTAAGGAAAGATCCCGTTCTTGGTAGGTGGATTATCATCGCCAGGGAACGTGGAAAACGACCTTCTGATTTTGTAATAGCTGAAGCACCAGTAACAGGTGGCTTTTGTCCTCTTTGTCCTGGGAACGAAAATACCACCCCCAATGAGGTGTTGGTATATGGTCGTGATAACCATGCTCCAAATTCTCCCGGTTGGAAGGTTCGGGTTGTTCCAAATAAATATCCGGCACTTGTTATTGAAGGAGATCTGAACCGTGAGGCTGAAGGTCTTTATGACAGGATGAACGGTATAGGCGCCCATGAAGTTGTTGTGGAGTCACCTCGTCATGAAGATGTCTTTTCAAAGCTTCCAGTTGGTCATATGGGTCTGGTTTTTAAGGCTTTTAAGGAACGTATTAGGGATCTTGGACAGGATGAAAGATTTCGCTATGTTCTGGTATTTAAGAATTTCGGTAAAGCGGCTGGTGCTTCTCTTGAACATTCTCATTCTCAGCTTGTTGCTCTCCCGGTTTTACCCAGAAAGATTGAATCAGAACTTGCAGGTGCATTAACGTATTATAATTACAAAGAACGTTGTCTATATTGTGATATTATCCGACAGGAGATAAAACAGGATGTCCGAGTGGTTTGTAAAAATGACTTTTTTATAACCATTACACCTTTTGCACCACGAACTCCTTTTGAAATGTGGATTCTTCCGATTAAACACTCTTCGGCCTATCATGAACAGAGTGAAGAAGAATTAGCGTCCCTTGCTGAGATCTTTTCTGAGAGTCTACGTCGCTTAGATGCATGTATTCCAAATGTTCCATATAATTTCGTACTTCATACGCAGCCTTTGCGTTCGCAGCACATGAATCATTTCCATTGGCATTTTGAGATTGTACCAAAACTAACTTCCATTGCAGGTTTTGAATGGGGATCAGGATTTTATATTAATCCAATGCCTCCAGAAGAAGCTGCCTCCTATTTAAAGGAATCTCTGGAAAGATAATCTTAGAGGATCTCATGAAAAAAATCTTACTGGTTGATGACGAAGAAGGTATCCAAATGCTCTATCGTGAAGAGCTGGAAGATGATGGTTATGAGGTGATTTCTGCCTACACCGGAGAAGAAGGTCTTCAGAAATTTAAAGATGAATCACCTGATCTGGTGATTCTTGATATTCAGATGCCTGGTATGAACGGAATTGAAACTTTGCGTCAGATGAAAATGATCAATCCTGACCTTCCTGTTATCTTGAGTTCGGCGTATAACGAGTATAAACAGGATCTTGGCGCATGGGCTTCAGATGAATACGTTGTCAAATCATCTGATATTAAAGATTTAAAAGAGGCGATTAACAAACACCTTTCTTAAAAGTACTAGCTGAGAATTGATCGTGTCTTAAAATTTTTCACGGTCCAGGTTTATTCATCCTTATTGCTTTGGCCAGTTGCCGTCAGCCTTTTTTGTACCCATGAAAGATATTCAAAATCAGGAAGATCATCGCCGCATCAACATTAAGAAAGTTGGTGTCAAAACGATCTCCTATCCAATCACTGTCCTCGATAAAGCCCATTCAAAACAGCAGACTATTGCGACGGTCAATATGTATGTGAATCTTCCCCATCATTTTAAGGGAACACATATGAGTAGATTTATTGAAATCCTGAATCGATGTCACGGGGCCATTGATATTGGTAAATTTCATGAAATTCTTGAGGAGATGAAGGATAAACTTGAGGCTGAGGCTGCTCATATAGAAATGTCTTTTGCATACTTTCTCTCAAACAAAAAGGATGATGCTGAAACGTTAAAGTCCAGGAAGTATGAATGTCGCATGCATGGCTCCCTTGAAGTTGAGGATGATCTTGAATTTCGGGTTGAAATTCCTGTGTCTTTGCCGCTTATTGAAAGACCCAAACAGGGTTTGCCACGTTCACTTGGACATTGGGGGCGAGCTATAACCGCTGTCAAATTCAGTAATTTTATCTGGATTGAAGACCTTATCACATTAATAGAGACGGCCATTGATGATGAACGCCAAATGGCTTCGGCTCAGGATGAAAACAGCATGTCGGTGGAGTCGTTAACCCGAGGAATAGCAAAATGTCTTGATAATGAAGCCGCTATCAAGGAGTTTTCCGTAAAAGTTGAAAATCTAGCAGAAGGATACTCAACCTTTGCCATCATGGACTCTCATTCATGAGAGAACTGATATTAAAATTTAAACTGTTTAAAAACAATTATGTCTGAATTACTTTTTGAGATTGGAACTGAAGAACTGCCTGCCGGCTTTCAAAAACCTGCACTTGCACAGTTGAAAGATAATTTTATTAAAAGAGCAAAAGAGTTGAAGATTACTCATGGCTCTGTGGCAACCCTTGGTACACCTCGTCGCCTTGCTCTGTTGGTTGAGGATCTTGTTGATTCGCAACCTGATTCAAGAGATGAACTCATGGGGCCATCAAAGCAGGCAGGGTTTGATGCTGATGGAAATGCCACCAAGGCCGCAATGGGGTTTGCTAAATCCAAAGGTGCTGATGTTTCTGATCTTCAAGTTGTGGAAACTGAGAAGGGTGAATACCTGATGCTGGTCCAGGAAGTTAAGGGTGTGGCAACTGCCGAGTTGCTCCCTGATCTTCTTGATGATTTAATGCATGGCTTCCCCTTTGCTAAATCCATGCGCTGGGGAGATCATACCTCATCCTTTGCCCGTCCTATTCAATGGCTGGTTGCTCTTCATAATGGTGGAGTTATACCGTTTAGCTATGAGGGCACGGTGGCAACGAATATGAGTCGCGGTCATCGGTTTATGGCAAATGAAGATGTGATGCTGGAAGGTGTTGTCAGTTATAAGAGTATTCTTGGCGATGTTTTTGTTCAGGTTGATCAGGACGTACGTCGTAGTGCAGTACTCACTGAAATTGAAAAAGCCGTAGCGGACACTCTTGATCCCAATATTGCTAAAGTTGCAGTGGATGAAGCATTGGTGGATACCGTCTGTAATCTTGTGGAAATACCATATGGTGTGTGTGGGAGTTTTGATGAGAAATTCTTGCAGCTACCAGATGAGGCACTTATTACCTCCATGCGTGAGCATCAAAAATATTTTCCCGTAGTCGATAAAGATAATAATCTTCTTCCCCATTTTGTTGCAGTAAACAATACGAAGGTTAAAGATACTAATTTGACCCGTACTGGTCATGAACGTGTTTTGCGGGCAAGGCTGGAAGATGCCTACTTCTTTTTTGCAGGAGACAAAGAGACTAAACTTGAAGCTCGGGTGGAGGCACTGACCGGAATTATATTTCAGGCCAAATTGGGGACAATGCTCGATAAAACAGATCGCATTGTGAAACTCTCTGGTCTTCTTGCGAAACAGTTTGCACGTGAATCTGTGGATGATGTCTGTCGGGCAGCACTACTGTGTAAAACAGATCTTTTGACTGACATGGTTGGCGAGTTTCCTTCACTTCAGGGGAATATGGGATCTGCCTACGCGCTTCAGGATGGAGAAAATCAAACTGTTGCTCTTGCTATTCAGGAACATTATTTCCCAAAACGTGCGGGTGCTGATCTTCCCACATCTTTGATGGGGGCCTTGGTTGGACTTGCCGATAGAATTGACACCATCAGTGGTTGTTTTGGAATCGGGCAGCTTCCAACGGGAACCACAGATCCATTCGGATTGCGTCGTATTGCCCTTGCAATCTTACATATTGTTGAACATTTTGAATTATCTTTGTCACTGAGTGATGTGGTGCATAAAGCACTGTCATTGTATGGAGATAAGGTAAATGGAAGTTCTGAAACTGCTCAGCAGGTTGTGGATTTTATCCGTGGCCGTTTTATAAATGATCAGCTTAGCCTTAGCGCTGATGCTGAAGCAGTAGATGCTGTGACATCGGTGGTATTTGATGACGTAAATGATAGCTTAAAGAAGATTGCAGCACTTGCCGCAATTCGGGATAGAGAAGATTTTGCTGTGCTTGCTGCGTCCTATAAACGTATTCGTAATATTATTAAGAAAAATAGTACAACGGAAATTAAAGATAGTCTTCTTTCTGAAAAAGCTGAAAAGGAACTCGCATCGGTTTTTGGAGAACTTGAAGCCAAGGTACAACCTCTGCTTGAGGCAAGAGATTATGATGCTGCTCTTACAGCAATGCTAATCCTTAAAGCACCAGTTGATAAGTTTTTCAATGAAGTGATGGTCATGGCTGAGGATGTTGCTGTTCGTGCAAACAGGCTCAATCTGCTAACGGCCATATCTACACTTTTCATGAGAGTAGGGGATATTTCAAAAATGCAGGCAAGTTAGCATTTCATAAGTATTTTCAGGAGTAAAGAAGCCCCTCTCTACAAAAGTAGAGAGGGGCTTTTTTT
>DAOVZA010000366.1 GCA_030635405.1 Desulfocapsa sp. | reverse complement strand
GGATGATCGACACTTCCCACTGTTACCTTAAAACCGCCATCCACCTTTTTAACAACAGGTACATGTTTTTCCTGAGCAGCATCTACGCTGTTCTCTTCAAGCAGATCCATTGGGGCACCACAACAACTCATATCGCCACCACCTGCATGAACAACTTCTGCCACATTACCGCAAATACCACATTTATATATACCTAATTTCTTGGCCATTTTATTGCCTCCATCTTTTTTATTTTCAATATAGATTTTCAAAAATCACACATTCTCGACAAGAACCTCAAAATACGCCTGAGGATGTGAACATGCTGGACATTTCTTTGGAGCCTTTGCGCCTTTATGAATAAAGCCGCATTTGATACAATACCAGGTGACTTCTTCACCCTTTTCAAATACTGAACCAGCCTCAATATTTGCAATCAGTGTGCGATATACTTTTGCATGCTGCTGTTCGGCAACGGCAATAGAACGAAAAGTAGCCGCAATAACAGGAAAACCTTCCTCTTCGGCAATTACTGCAAAATCCGGATACATGGTTTCAAACTCATGCTCTTCGCCAAGTGCTGCATTCTCAAGATTTTCCGTGGTAGTTCCAGGAGGTATCGCAGGATAAGCCGCAGTGATTTCAACTGCGCCACCTTCAAGGAATTTCAGCAGGGTCTTGGCATGTGCCCGTTCCTGTTCTGCAGTACGATCAAAAATTCCTGAAATTTGCACATAGCCTTCTTTTTTTGCAACCTTGGCATAATAGGAATACCTATTTCTTGCCTGAGACTCACCGGCAAACGCTATAACAAGATTTTTTTCTGTCTTACTGCCTATTAAATTAGCCATCAGTACTCCTTTACTTTATGCTTGAAGAGCAGTTTTACCTTCACCGGTGATTCCATATTTACAACGTACAGGACTGTCAACATAACCTTTTTTCTTAAGCGCCGTGATCCGGCAACTTACCTGTTTGGTTTCAAGTCCGGTGGCTGCTGCGATATCTTTTGATCCACAGGGGCCATCACATTTATTCATTGCTTCAAGAACCTGTTTCTGCTCATCACTCAACGCACCTTTTTTAGTTCCACAACCCATTGTATCAGCTCCCTTCTTTACTTTTTGTTTTGTTTTTAATATTTTCTTCTGACACTTAGGACAAAGCCCTGTTACTTCGAGACGACGTCCGGTAATCTGATAACCTTTGGTATCAGCTGCGCAGAGATTCACTTCGTTATCTCCAATGTCAAGATTCTCGATCCGATGACATTCGACACAGTAGATGTGATCGTGCTCTTCAAGTTCGCTGTCAAAGCGTTTCTGCCTTCCACTAATTTCAAGTTTGCGAATCATCTCGGCATCTGACAGAATTTCAAGATTCCTGTAGACGGTTGCAAGACTGATACGTGGCATAAATTTTTTCACACGTTCATATAGTTCATCAGCCGTAAGATGTTTTTTGCTTTTCTTAAGCTCCCGAAGGATCATCTCACGTTGATTTGTCATTCGTAATTGCATATTGCCTCCTTGCGATAATAATTTTCAATAGTAAGTAGTAATTCTTCGCAAGTCAAGGTGTTTCTTCGACGACAACACAGCATTTCAGGCAACACAATAATATTAAAAATCGGGTTATACCCTGTAATTTCAACACGCTTACAACAGTCGCATCAAGGATTGAGAGGTCAACACGAACTCGGCAGGAGAAAAGCAGAAACAACTATTAAGAAGAGATTTTGCCACTTCTACTTATAGAGAAATGGCAAAAGGAACTGATGACAATACATTTTTAAAAGACAAAAAAAACTATAGAATTCTGTCGTACTCGTTACTTAAAAAAGCAAGGTGCTGTTTTTCTTCTTTAACCATAAAATTGAAGAATTCCCTGGCCTCAGCATCTTCTTCTTTTTTAGCAAGACGGCTGTACAAATCATAGGCCTGAATTTCAAGCATCATGCCCAGTTGAATGACATCATTCTGAACAACAATCCGTGATTGAAAATGATCTAGCATCTGTTGTTTATCAAAACCACCCTCAAGAGTATTGGCAGCCGCAACTTTTTCATTTTCAATATCAGGGAACATCGCTTCAAGTTTAGCCTTGTGTCCCTCTTCAAATTTTGCCAACCTGGAAAGAAGAGCCTTAACCTCAGAATCTTCGCATAAATCCTCCAAAATCAGATAGAGTTGCTGCAAACCTTCTTCCATGGCATAACTCATTCGAAAGACATCACTGAAATCTCCGGTGACAAAGAATTCCATACCAAAAGCCTCATCGCCCACGGCCTTGCCACCGTCATAAGCAATAATCCCGCCTTTCATATTAAAAATATTGGGCAGATCCTCAGCAAGCAGTAATTGCGCAGCAGCCTTGCTGCGTACTCCTGAGTGTCAGTAGATAAACGTTGGCTTATTAAAATCAATTTCCCCCATACGTTCAGTCAATTCCCGCACGGGAATAAGTATGGCACCCGGAAGGTGCTCTTTTTCATACTCTTTGGGCTGTCGTACATCAAGAAGCTGGTACTCGTCCGGCTTATGCTCAGCCATATATTGCTTAACCTCATCAGCACTCATATCAGCACCTGATGTAAACAGACTTTTCCAATTCATCCAATCAACTCCTCATACATTGCTTCGTTATAACCAACGTACATAGTATCTCCAACACGCACAGCAGGTGCTCGCAAATTACCAGTACGCCCAAGACTTACTTTCAAAATTTCTTCCCTGGATTCTGCATCTGGAGAATAGGTCACTGTCTTCTTGCCCCTTCCAACATACAGATTTTTCACATCCTGAAAAATTTCCCAGGCACCATCCTCTTTTATTACATTCTTACGTGCATCAACAATTTCTTTTACATTTATATTTGCCTGCTCAAGGGCCCCCTGAGCTTTTGTACACGAGGTTCATCCCTTACGAAAGTACATCCAGTCGATCGTCATCGTTGTTCTCCACTTTACTATTATTGAAATTTTTTCATGAATTTTCGATCAATCCAGTCTTTGATGATAAAAGCAGTCCAACCGGAAATCTGAAACCAGTTTTTACGTAAAACTCCTAGTTTATTACCTAGATTAAAAATAAG
>DAOVZA010000023.1 GCA_030635405.1 Desulfocapsa sp. | reverse complement strand
CACAAGAATTTTTTCAGCATTCTGCCTGCGTTCACCACGTCCTCTTAGACAAACAATAGTCAGTTCTTCGAGTATGTAGTCTGTGGCCATACCATCCTGTGCACGTCCTACTACACTTTTAATTGCATTGCTGATATCATGGGTACCTGACTGAATCTGACAAAAGGACTCCAGAAGATAATTACACTCTTCCCATCGCCCTTCTTCAAGTAATAAAACCCCATTATTCTTCAATTGTGAACAAACTATATTACAAACAGAAAGGAAGACAGTTTCTACACGAAGCCAACGAATAAGGATTTGCGTTACCTGTTCAATAAGATCAGGATGTTCTTCAAGGTTCAGACCTTCCATACATAAACTCAATGCCATCACAGCACGTTCACGCAGACTGACATTTTCACTGCTGGTACAACCATCAAGCTTTTCAAATAGAGTTTTTACACGATTGCGATCGCCGCTCTTAGCATAGGTGGAAACAAGGTCGGGAAGATTTTCCATGAGTTCATCATTTAAGAGAACGTCATTGTTACCATTCTCTAATTCGAGTACTAGTTTGAAAAATCGACGTTCGGAACGCTCATCCTCTTCCTTTACAAGAAGTTTACGAGTGTTTTCCTGAGCCTTTTGCTGTTTATCCAGATCTATTTCCATTGTTCCGGGAAGTAATTATTTTATCGATGTGCGATGCAGCCTAACACAACAACAGTTTGAGAAAAATACTATTTCAGAAAGTTGAAAATTCCGTAATACACCAGCCTCTACACGAAAACAACCACTTAATGACAATAAGATTCTTTAGTTCGCATTAACCGCTCTTTTGCAAACTGTAGCTCTTTCAAGTTTTTATTACCTGTGACTGTCTGAAGTCGAACAAATTCTTTTTCAGCTCCAGGATATCCATAATCTGCCGCAAGACCAAACCATAAAAGTGCAGTTTCTGGAGATTTTTTTATACCTTTACCTTTGTCATACATGCTGGCCAGAAAAAATTGAGCTGCCGGCCACTCTTTATGGGCGGCACAGGCAAACCAGCAGGCTGCTTTTTTCAAATCTTTTTTTACCCTATTACCATATTCATATTTTAAGCCAAGATATAAACAAGCTCCGGCAACCTTTGCTTTTCCTGCTTTTTCAAGCCAGACTATCGATTTAACAGGATCTCGTTCTATGGTCTCCCCACCATACTCGTACAACAATGCCAATGCGTATTGCGATTGAGGGTCACCATCTTTTGCTGCTTTGGCAACAGCTTTTTCATAATCCGGTTCAAAGGCGAACACCTGGGAATTTAGCAGGAAGACAAGCAAAAAACAAAAAAAGCCGTTAACCCATAACAGTACGGGATTAACGGCTGATTTATGTAAATTTTTTCTGTTCAACTTATTCGATTGGCTCACCGAAAGCGTTTAAAGCCTTTGCAGCAGTTACATCGACAGTAACATACATTGTAAGGGTGGTATCGCTGATAGCATTATTAGGCTCGATATTCATCATGCAGGTTTTGTTAGGTTTGGTGAAAGCGAGTATTACATTTTTACTGGAGACTTCACCTGCAAGTTTCCATTTATTCTTCTTCATAGAAGCGACAATAAATTCTTTTAAAGAATGCACTTCTACGCGTCCTTTATAATGAATAATTCCACCTCTGAACGAATCAGTTTTGATAGACATACTATTAGTATTATTATATTTCATTTCAGGAGGTAACTCTATATCTTCATAGTTACCTATGGTACTTCCCATGCCTGCAAAATTATCAATCTCATCCCCTGGAATTGCAGAGGTATTACTGTTCGTTGAGAAACAGCCAGTCAAAGATAAAAGTAACACAGCAAATACACTCAAAACCAATTTTCGATACTGATTTTTCATAAAATTCATAGATATTTCTCCAGTTCTATAGTTGCTAGCATTTTGCCATATTATAAAGCAGATAGTTCCATATTTTTAGTATACTATATTATTACAGTTAGATAATTCAAGAACTATCTTTTATCGAGTTGTTTCCCCTTTTAAAATACACGTGTTCTCTTTTTGCTTACTCCAGACCACCAACACACATATATTTGATTTCTAGATATTCTTCGATACCATATTTTGAACCTTCACGTCCTATTCCTGACTCTTTAATACCACCAAAAGGGGCGGCTTCAGTGGAGATGATGCCTGTATTAACGCCAACCATACCGTACTCAAGTGCTTCTGTAACACGCCAGCAACGAGCCATATCTTTACTGAAAAAATATGACGCTAATCCATATTCAGAATCATTGGCCATTGCTATTCCCTCAGCCTCTTCTTTGAATGTAAAGATAGGTGCCACTGGACCAAAGGTTTCTTCAGTGGCAATTTTCATCTCAGTTGTCACATCCATAAGAATAGTGGGCTCAAAGAAATATCCAGTTTCACCTAAGCGTTTTCCACCGGCAAGAATTGTAGCGCCTTTATCGATGGCATCTTTGATCTGTTCCTCAACTTTGATTATGGCATTCAGATCTATAAGAGGGCCCTGGTTAGTCTTTTCATCAAACCCAGATCCCACTTGTAACTGTTCTTTCACAGCGACAGTTAATTTTTCAGCAAACTGTTTGTACACTCCCTCCTGCACAATAAAACGATTGGTGCAGACACAGGTCTGACCGGAATTCCTATATTTTGATGCAACAGCGTCCACAACGGCAGAATCGATATCCGCATCATCAAAAACGATAAAAGGAGCATGGCCACCAAGTTCCAGCGATATTTTCTTGACGGTTTCGCTGCAGGCCGCCATTAACTGTTTTCCAACAGGAGTTGATCCTGTAAAACTTAATTTTCTAACAATTTTACTTGAAGTAAATTCTGCACCAATTGCTCTTGCAGGCCCGGTAATCACATTAAATACACCCTTTGGAATCCCTGCACGGCTTGCAAGTTCTGCAAGTGCAAAAGCAGAAAAAGGAGTTTGAGCAGCGGGTTTTACTACGATTGTACATCCTGCGGCAAGAGCTGGGGCAGCCTTTCTGGTAATCATTGCAGATGGAAAGTTCCAGGGAGTAATAGCTGCACAAACGCCAACCGGTTCTTTTAGCACTATAATACGTTTGCCTTTTTGAGACATCGGAATTGTATCGCCATATACCCGTTTAGCCTCTTCAGCAAACCATTCAACGTATGAGGCTCCATAGAGAACTTCTCCCTCAGCTTCCTTAAGCGGTTTCCCTTGTTCACTTGTCATAATACGGGCAAGATCAGTCTTGTGAGCGATAATCAGATCAAACCATTTCCTGAGATAATCTGAACGTTCCTTTGCTGTAAGATTTTTCCAGAGAAGATAGGCATCCTGTGCTGCATCAATCGTTTCTTTGGTGATTTTCGCATCAAGTGAAGGTACCATTCCTAAAAGTTTATTATCAGCAGGGTTATGAACGTCTATGGTCTCTTTAGAACCAACCCATTCACCATTTAAATAGCATTCCTGTTTAAATAAACCCTGATCTTCTAATTTCATTTTATTCCTCTAAAAATTCAATTTAAGTTGTTTCTCGACAAGATTGTATGACTAGTATAGGATGACTTTCAATCTATAAAAACACAGACAAACCATGGAAACAATGAAAACTGTTACAATTAAAAAAGAGCCTATACGATTGAGTCAATTTTTAAAACTCGCTAATGTGGTCCAGGATGGTGTTCACGCAAAAATCGTTATCAACGAAGGTGAAGTACTGGTAAACGGTGAACTTGAGACACGCCGTGGAAGAAAACTGGTTTCAAACGATGTTGTTCGTTTCGACTCCATGGACTTATTAGTTGCAATGACGGAAAAATAATTCGTCAATCAAGAAAGAACAACAAAATCTGCCTGAATAGCATAGACGTGTACATCATGTTCCACACTTCGCAAATTACAAATACCTTTATCAGTTATTGAAAAATATTCTTTTACATCTTCATACACGGGTTCAGTAATCAAAATCTGTCCTGATCCGGTTGTATCTGCTAATCGCTGTGCAATATTTACATCAGTGCCAATAAGCGTGTAGTCAAGCCTTCTGGATGATCCAACATTACCATGAAAGATATCACCTTTACTCACCCCAATACCAAGACCAAGCTTTTCAAATACCGGCGATTTGTCCAGCCACTTTCGTCGTAATTGTTCAAAACCCACCGAAAGCTCAACTGCCGTGGAAACTGCAGCTTTAGATGGTTTATCCAGTGAAATAGGTGCGCCAAAGGCAACTAACGCAGCATCACCCATAAATTTGTCGAGTGTTCCTTTCCAGGAAAATGCTACTTCAGAAAAAAGATCGAAAAATTCAGTCAGGAAGTGGTGGATATCCTCATGAGACAGGTGTTGTACTGCAATGGTAAAATTACGAATATCAGCAAAAAGAACTGTGATTTCTCTAACCTCGCCGATTTCCATTAAATTGTCTTTGGAGTTAAGGAGAATCTCTGCAACTTCAGGTGCTACATACTGTTCAAAGAGCGCCTTGGTTCGTGCGTTTTCTTCCTGCTCTTCCATGTAAATAACATTCTCAAGAGCCATGACAGCCTGTCCGCAAATAACTGACAACAATTCAATATCTGACTGACTATATATGACATTTTTTTCTGTCTGACTAATATTCAAAACGCCTAGAATCTTTTCTCTTCCTGAAAGAGGAAAGGAAATAGATGCGGTGATATTACCTTTTTTCAGATATTTAGCAAAAGGTGATTGTTCCTGAGTCTGTCTATTTAATATAACCGGTTTACCCTGTTCATAGACCCAACCGGCAATTTTTTCTCCTGGTTTTATCGCCACGCTCTTGGCTATGTTCTTATCCATTCCTCGTGATGCCACAACATGGAGACAATCATCATCTTCTGCGAACATCATAAGAGAAATACAGGGGACTTTAATCTGCTGAACGATGGCATCAAGAAGCAATGCATAGACTTCATCCAAAGAATTTGCAGCATTAAATTTTTCGCCAAGTTTATAGAGTGGTAGAATGGTTTTTAAACGCGTATTTTCTTCCCGAAGGGCCGCTAGAGCAAGGGCTTCCTGAACAGCTTTTACTAACTCTCTTGAATTGAGTGGTTCTTCTAAAACCCCACTCAAACCATTATTCATTGCGGTTACAACCATATCAATATCAGCATGATCCACCACAAGAATCCCAACAATTCCCGGCTGAAGTTCTCTGATAGAACCAAATGTGTCTATTCCGGTGGTACCGGACAATTCTGTATCAACAATGACAAGGTCAAACTGATTAGAAATTGCTAAATCAATGGCTTGTTTAGCATTGGAGGCACAAAACACCTTATAGCCTATATGCTCAAGAGATTGACGACTCAAGTCGGCAATAGAATTCCCGTCATCAATAATTAGTATTTCCTGTGGAACCATGATCGTCAACACTCATATTGCTAATTAAAAATTAGCTTTTTAAAAATAAATTTTCACATTTCTTATGCACAACTTATAATATCATTAGAAAAGTATGGTTACAAGGTCTAGTAAAATCATTTTTGTAAATTCTCAGTTTAAAAAAAGTACTTCCCTGAAAAAATATCTACACTTGCATTCAAATTAAAAAATAGAGTATTAAAATATCCACACTCTTCTTTTTTTTATAAAAACCTATTTTAGCCATGGATTCAAAACAAACAAAACCACTTGCTGAACGAATGCGCCCTCAAACACTTAAAAGTTTTGTGGGTCAGGAAAACATTCTTGGAAAAGAAAAGCTTCTTGAAAGCATGCTTGGTGCAGGTATCCTTCCTTCCCTGATATTATGGGGTCCACCCGGTACCGGAAAGACTACACTTGCCAGAATTCTTGCAAGATCGACTTCAGCTGATTTTGTTTATTTTTCAGCAGTTCTTTCAGGCGTAAAAGAAGTACGAAAAATAGTTGAACAGGCAAAACAATTACGTAAGAATGAACAAAGAGGAACCATTTTTTTTATAGATGAAATTCACCGCTTTAACAAAGGTCAGCAGGATGCCTTTCTACCCCATGTTGAAGATGGTCTTTTTACACTTATTGGTGCTACAACAGAAAACCCTTCCTTTCAGATTATTTCTCCCCTGCTCTCTCGCTGTAAAGTTCTGGTTTTAACACCTCTTAATAAAAGTGACCTGAAAATTATCTTTCAAAGAGCCCTTGATAATATTGAGACCGGCCTTGGAAATTACAAGCTGTCGATTCCAAAAGAGAGCATTGATCTCTTAACAGTTCTTTCCGATGGTGATGCCAGAAAAGGTCTTAACACTCTTGAAATAGCTGCCACGATGGTCTACCACCGTGAAAGAAGCGAGGCTGGCAAGTGTAAGAAAATTTCTTTTGATGATATACAAGAAGCTGCGCAGCAAACATCCCTTCGTTACGATAAGGATGGTGACGAACACTATAATCTCATTTCGGCGTTACATAAAAGCCTTCGGGATTCCGACCCTGATGGAAGTTTATACTGGCTATACAGAATGCTGGAAGCTGGAGAAGATCCACTCTATATTTGCAGACGGTTAATACGTTTTGCATCTGAGGATGTCGGATTATCTGACCCACAAGCTTTAATTCACACCATTTCATGTAGAGATGCTTATCAGACCCTTGGCCTTCCTGAAGGAAAACTGGCCATTGCACAGGCTGTCAGTTATCTTGCGTCTGCTCCTAAAAGTAACAGTTTATATAAAGCTGAATCAGACGTTCGCAAATGCATACGTAAAACAGGTACACTGCCTGTGCCACTTCACCTTCGAAATGCGCCAACGAAACTGATGAAGAAACTCGATTATGGAAAAGACTACAAATATGCACATGATGCTGATGGTGCTCTCGTTACACAAGATCATCTTCCAACAGAAATAAATCAAAAACAATTCTATTTTCCAAGCACTCGTGGTTACGAAGCACTTATAAAAGAGCGACTTGAAAAATGGAAACAGATCCTCAAACAGAGAAAACGTAATGCTTAGAACTCGACGCCCCCACCTATACAAAGGATTCCTAACACTTTTATTCCTGCTGTCCTTTATAACTGTGGATGTTCAACAAACATTTGCAAATACAAACCCGCCATTTCTTCTTTTTTTCTCAGGAAATGTTCAGGGCGAAACAGAACCCTGCGGATGAAAATCCAATCAATTGGGCGGTCTGTCCAAAAAGATATTTCAGATTAACAAACTCAGTGATAATTCCTCAGAGAATAGAATTCTTCTGGACTCAGGAAATCTTCTTTTTAAGAGAAGTAAAATCGGTAATGGAATTACTCAGGAAAAACTTACAGCTGATGCCATCGTAGATATATATAAAACTATAGATTATGACGCCGTCGGTGTCGGGCCTTTAGATCTTTCTGCTGGAAAAAATTTCATATTGCAAAGTAACGATGCGGGTTTCCCATGGATTAGTAGCAATATCCGAGATCATTCTGGGAAACCTGTTTTTAAAGAATGGATAACCAGACAGCTCGGTGACACTAAAGTCATTATCACAGCCCTTACCGGAGCCACTGAGAAGCCTATTGAAGGTGTCTCAATTCTACCATGGAGGGACTCTTTTCCTGACGTACTTGCAAGAATCATTAAGAATAATAACAACCCATTTATCATTTTACTCT
Source organism: Desulfocapsa sp. (assembly GCA_030635405.1). The sequence goes on along the minus strand of DAOVZA010000023.1, from coordinate 4,420 downwards.
CTTCCCTTACCAATGAAGAAAATAAGAAAATTGCCAAACTTTTACCAAATATCAATCTAATTATCGGCACGGATAGCGGAAAGATGAACATTTCTCCTTACTTAGTTAACAACTGCCTCATTACTCAAACAGAAAAACAGGGCAAACATGTAGGATTACTTGAAATTATTTTTGGAGAAAAGAGAGTATGGGGTGAGGACAGCGCCAAAATCCTTGCTGATCTTCAAAATAAACTTGGCTCGATAAACTGGCAGTTGAAACGAATCGAAAAGAAAGCTGCCAAAGTAGACAACAAAGATAAATATAGAAGTACCATCATTCGTTTACAAGGTGAGAAAGATGAATTGTACAGCAGAATAGAGTCCGTCAAAAAAGACGTGGTACAGGAAAATCTAACGGGAATGATAAATAATCAATTCATTTACAGTTTTACTGCTTTAAAGAAAAACAAACCCAATGACCAGCCCACCGTAGAAAAATTAAAAGTACTGAACCAAAAAATAAAATCTTTACATAAGAAAAAGGTTTCAGAAAAGAATCAATCTGCCTCAATGGTATCGCTTACAAAAGGTTTGATAGGAAGCACTGAATGTAAAAAATGCCATGAAGTTCAATCTGGATTCTGGGAAAACACCAGTCATTCACTGGCCTACTCGACCCTTGTGAAGAAAAACAAAGCATATGATCTGGACTGTTTACCATGTCATTTGACGATAAATGCGTCATTGGGTTCTTATGATATGAATGGCAGTAAACAATACCTTTCATATCCAACTCACTTACAGTCCGTTGGCTGTGAATCTTGCCATGGCCCTGGCAAGTCCCATTCTGAAAATCCTGAGCAAATAAAACTAACCCGACGCCCCACGGAAAAAACATGTCTTACCTGTCACACGCAAGAGCATGACGATAACTTTGACTATCCTGTTAAATTGAAACGTATCTCCTGTCCCATGGGTTAATTTTTTCTTCTTCACAAAAAAAGGGTGATTTTGGAAAAATCCAAAATCACCCTTAACAAACATAGCTTTTAAAAAGCTAGCTTTTCAAAACTGCAATTAGCAACCAAATGCTTTCTGCAGATCTGGTACTACCTGTTTTTTACGACTCATCATTCCATCAACCCACATGGAAGTTCCGTCCATTTTAGCACCAAAAGCGCCTTCAATGAGAGCTTCGTCGTCAGAAACAACTACAAGCTGAGTTCCTTCTTTAACAACGTCGGTAAGCATAAGAAGAACAGTGTGACGTCCATCAGCTTTAACTTCCTGAGCAGCGCCAAGAAGATCATCGCGAATAGCAGCAACCTGGTCAAGTGTGGCAAGCTCAAGCTGTCCAACACCAACTTTCTTTCCATTCATGTCGAAATCTTTGTAGTCACGGAAAAGAAGGTCTTTTGCAGGAACACCATCTACAGAAGATTTTGCTTTCAGCATGGCCATGAAAAGCTCATCGGTATCTTCAACACCAGCGGTAACTTTAAGCTCTGCGACAGCAGCTTTATCATCATCGGTCACGGTGGGTGATTTGAAGTTAACGGTATCGGAAAGAATTGCGGAAAGCATTCCACCAGCAACATCTTTAGCAACTGCAACACCAGCATCTTTGTACATTTTATTCAATACGGTTCCGGTACAGCCAACAGGCTCTACACGTACAAGAATAGGCTGATTGGTGGTTACATCACCAACTTTATGATGATCAACGATGGTAACAACTTCAGCATCGGTAATTCCGGCAGGAGCCTGTCCGATATCACTAAAATCTACAAGAGCAACGGTTTTACCAGCAACATCCATCATCTCTTCAGGAGCAGCAAGTCCAAAACGCTCAAGTACAAGGGTAGACTCTGGGTTCAGTTTCTCAAGAGTAGACTGCATACAAGCTTTAGCATCCTGCCCCTGTGCGTTCAAAAGAGCAGCAAGTCCGATAGCTGCGGTCACTGAATCAGTATCAGGATTAGAGTGACCTGTTACAAAAATTGTCATTGTATTTCCTCCGTGCATATTATTTTTTAAACCACCCAATTAGGGGATTCCTTAACTTCTATTAAATTGTTGGGAACAATAGTGCTTTAGCAGAGTTGAGTCAAGTGGAAAACTAGCCGAAAAATTAAAAACGGACCGCTTAACAGCAGAGCTTTGAGGGTGACTTTAATAATTAGCTACGGTATATTACAGATTAAGATATTATAACTATTCCAACCTCAATCGACACTGACCATGGATCCTTCCGAAGAAAAGAAAAGGGACAATACACCGCCTAAAAAGAAAAAGTCCAAACTTCGCGTTGTCGCATTAATTATCCTACTGCTTATTGCGATTGCAGGCGGTGCCTTCTATTTTTATTTGAGTTCAGACAACTCTTCTTCACCAACTGCCGATTCAAATCCTGATGAAATCACAGTAACAGAAGCTCCTGCCATTGCTAAGGATGCTACGGAAGAAGTACCTACCGATTCTCATTCTGATGTTCTTATAAATAAGGATTTAGAAGATTCTTTAACAAAGATAGATCCAATCCCCGAAATCACACAAGAGGATTCCATAACAGAAATAGTGACAGAAGAAGATACTCCAGAACCTGTCACTCCAGCTTTACCAGTCCCTTCTGCAGAACCAGTAAAGACTCCTGAGCCTAAACCTATCAAAAAAGTTTCGATATGTGATAAACCCACATTACAGTTAGATGATTTCTACAAGCATCTCGACAGCCAAGCTTACATGGCCGATTTTAAGATCGGAGACTCCAGTGAAAAACACTTCACAGCTCTTATTCACAAATTATTAGCTAATCCCCCTCAGGTAACACGCGAATCAGACGACCTGTACACCATATTAAAAAACACCGCCCATTTTTTCAGAATCTCCGGTAAGGATAATATCTTTATGCTTCAGGGAATTCTTAATAATGAAAAAAGCAGTGTTGAACAGATCCTTGCTGATTACTACCAGTTAATTACAACAACTGAATGTGATCAAAACACGTACGCCAAAAACATTGATCACGATGCCCTCTATGAATATGCCTGCTTTTTCTTAAACACTATGGGAGGCAGGCTCTATCTTTTTCGACGTGATTCCCTGTCGCGAATGGTTGTCACGTATTATGCAATTCTCCTTGTGGAACGTGCAAACATCCAAAACAATAATCGACACGGTATCGCTCTACGACCTGTTGTTAACATGCTTATCTCCGAGATGGAATCTGGTGGTTCTGCACTAAAACATTCAGATGCCTACCTTGATTCGCTATACGACCTGAAGGAAAAATACCAGTAAGCTACAATTATACATTCATCTTATTTGATTTTTAATGCTTCAAAACATATAATATTGTCAGAGGTTTTTATTAACATCACGAAGAACGATACGCTGGCACAAATACCTTACTAAACTCTTTTTGTTGGAAATGCACAAATGATGCAGGCTGTTTCACCATCTTATAGCTCGCAGGTTTATACTCAAGTCCAAGCTGCCTCCGTAGCACCTGGTCAGAGGGTATCCGCTGATACAAATAGAGAAATCCCATCTCGCTCGCCTGCCTCACAACAAGCCTCAAGCGATTCTGTTTCAATATCTAAAGAAGGACAACAGCTTTCACAGGATCAGATACGGTCACAGGAAGGTCAAAATGCTAAAGATCCGAACAGTCCTACAGAAAACGGTTCAAACACGCCTGGGGAAGAGGCTCTTTCTCAGGAAGAGTTGAAACTCATTACAGATCTGCAAAAACGAGACGCTGAAGTGAGAGCCCACGAACAGGCACACCTTTCAGCTGCAGGCCAATATGCCTCTGGTGGAGCGTCCTTTAGTTACACCACAGGACCAAACGGAAAACGCTATGCCAGTGGTGGTGAAGTCCCTATAGATATAGGAAAAGAAAAAACACCTGAACAAACCATTCTGAAAATGCGCACCATACGTCGCGCAGCCTTAGCACCAGCCAATCCATCCAGTACAGATCGAAGTGTAGCAGCACAAGCCAGTGCGACAGAAACCCAGGCCATGAAAGAACTTCAGGAGCAGGCGCAGGTTACATCATCTAATATTCTATCTTCAAACTATTCTGCTGCAGGAACAAGCGAAGAAGACCAAAATTCTGTTGAAACACGCAATACACCCTCCACTCCTCAGGTTGCGGATTCTAGTCGAAGAACAATGACTTCAGCTTACCAGGCAATGGCTGCACTCAGCCCCTGATTTTTAACTCCTCTGACACTCAAATAAACAATGGATCTAAAACAATTTAATCAACAGTTTTTCGACTTTTTAAAACAGTCACCCACTCCGTTTCATACTGTGCAATATATGGCTGAAACATTTCTTGAAGCTGGGTTTAAAGCTCTTTATGAAGCTGACGAATGGGTAATCGAAAATGGAAAGGGATACTTTTGTATTCGTGATGATGGCTCGATCAT
>DAOVZA010000245.1 GCA_030635405.1 Desulfocapsa sp. | reverse complement strand
CATGAATATTTTAGATATTATTCGTGGAAATCTCGACCAACTGACTGATAAGTCATTTAGTTAATACAACATATTCAAAAGAGGTATTTCATGCGATCCGTCTTCGTATTTATATTTATGTATCTGTTCTTTCTTATCACACCACTCCACGCCCAGGAACAACCACCAGCTGCAGTTGTGATAACTCAAGTGAGCAAACAAAAAATATCACAAACGCAATCTGTCATTGGCATTCTCTATTATGACCGTATAAGTGAAGTATCAACTGATGTCACAGGCCTCGTCGATACAGTTTTTTTTCAAAAAGGATCTCATGTTCAAAAAGGTGATATCCTCGTTAAACTCGATACAGAAATGCTCGACAATGAAATTTCTCTTAAAAAAACCCACATTGCCCAAAACGAACTCCTTCTTCGAAACACCAAAAAGAATTTTAAACGACTGGAAACTCTTTATAAAGAGTCCGGAGTAAGTGAAAAGGACTATGATGACGCACTTTATACTTTTCAAAACGCAAAACTTTCAAAGCAAGCCCGTCAGGAAGAACTCGCCACTCTGTTGATCAAAAAGAGACGTAGTGAAATACGCGCCCCGTTCGATGGCATTCTCCTTACAAAAGATGTTGATAGTGGGGCTTGGGTACAACAGGGTAAGAAGCTAGTATCCATAGGTTCTAGCAATGACCTCTTTGTCCGTGCCCCCATTGGAGAAAGTCTTCTGCGGTACCTCAAAAAAGGTCAACAAGTCTCCGTTACTATCAATGCATTTGAGAAAGACATGCAAGGCATGGTCGAAGATATTGACCCTGTAGCCGATGTCAAAACCAAAAATATTTTTGTAAAAATTAGGATTCCATCACAGGATATAATTGCAGCTAATATGTCTGCCACTGTTCATCTTCCAGCTGGTACTGAAAGTGAACTTTGTATTATTCCCCGGTCTGCGCTGATAAAATTCCAGGGAAAAGATTTTGTATACACTATCAAAGATGACACAGCAGCTATCTTACCCGTTCAAATTATTGCCTTTCTGGGTGAAAAAATCGGAGTTTCCATGGGCCCGATTATGCCAGGAATGCCTGTCATTATAGAAGGCAATGAACGACTGCGTCCAGATCAAGCCATAAGGGTATCTGGAGAAAAATAATGGATCTTATAAAATATTCGCTGGAAAAACCGGTATCGGTCACCGTTGGTGTAATCCTGATCCTGGTCTTTGGTATCATCGGTTTCAACAAACTTCCTGTTCAGCTCACTCCTGATGTTGAAACACCTCAGATCACAGTCAAAACCACCTGGGGAGGTGCAACACCCTACGAAATTGAAAAAGAAATCATTGAGCAGCAGGAAGAAGTACTCAAAGGTTTGCAGGGACTGACCAAAATGGAAAGTTCCAGTTATAATAGTTATGGAGAAATCACCCTCTCCTTTGAACTGAGCACCTCACTCGATGAAGCACTCCTTAGGGTCTCTAACAAGATCAACGAAGTTGGAGCCTACCCTGAAAATGTTAATCGACCTATTATTGAATCTGCTGGTGCCAACGCATCACCTGTAATATGGATGATGCTCAAACCACTTGCGGATAATCCCGAATCCATCAATCACTATCGAAGTTATTTTGAAGATAACGTACGTCAACACATCGAACGTGTGAAAGGAGTAGGTTCTCTTTTTATTTTCGGTGGTACTCTTTCTGAACTTCATATCACCCTTGATATGAACAGAATGGCCACTCATAACATTACCATAAATCAGATTATTAACGGTATCCGAAATGCTAACCAGACAAACTCTGCAGGAGTGCTTGGCATTGGTCGTAAAAACTATCGTATCCGTACCATGGGGCAATTCCAAAAACCTGAAGATGCTTTAAATGTGGTGATTTTTGATGATGGAATTAAAAGAGTCTATCTTCGTGATGTTGCAACAGTTAACAATGACTATGCAAAGGAAGACCTCGCTGTTTTACACAACGGAGAACCAGTGGTGGTTATCGGAGTGCGCAAAGAACCAGGAAGCAACGTACTGGAGATGAGTAACAGACTCGAGCAAGAGGTTGAACACATCAATAAAACCGTACTTGCAGATCAGGGTCTTTATATTGACTGGGTGTATGACCAGCGTCCCTATATTAACACCGCCATCGATCTTGTTAAAAGAAATGTTGCCATCGGTGGTCTACTTGCTATCTGTGTCCTGCTCATTTTTCTGCGCAGTATCCGTTCCACTTTAACTACAGCCGTGGCTATCCCTATTTCTGCTATTGGTACTTTTATATTCCTCTGGATAACTGGCCGTAACCTTAATGTTGTCTCCCTTGCAGGTATCTCTTTTGCTGTTGGAATGCTGGTTGATAATTCAATCGTTGTTCTTGAAAATATTGATCGCCACAGAAAGAAAGGGAAACCTATTTACGATGCTGCATGGGACGGAACCAAAGAAGTATGGGGTGCGGTCTTTGCCTCCACAGCCACAACTATTGCAGTTTTTCTACCTATCATCTTTATGCAGGAAGAAGCAGGACAACTCTTTCGTGATATAGCCATTGCCATCACCTTCTCTATCCTCATCAGTCTTTTTGTTTCGGTTTCTGTTATACCCACCCTGATGTACCACCTCTACAAAGGGAGTAAACCAAAGGAAAAGAACAGGTTGCAAAAAAGTGTTGTCGGGCCATTCTTTACTCGTATTATCATGGTTCTTTCAGGCGTTTGTCTTAAAAATATTTTCACCCGATTAAGTACTATCATCTCTTTTACAGCACTTTCCATTGGTCTCATTTTTATGCTGCTTCCCAGTGCAGAGTATTTGCCCCAGGGAAATAGAAACCTGATTCTCAATATTCTGATCCCGCCACCAGGGTATTCAGTGGAAAAGATGAAGTCACTCGGAGCTTTCATCCACGAAGAGTCTAAACCATACTATGAGGAAGACGGCAAAGACGGCATTCCAATGATCAAGGATATGTTTTTTGTAGGTGCTGACCGCTTTACCCTTTTTGGTGGAATTTCCAGTCACGAAACCAGGGCGTCTGAGATGATGCCTCTCTTTAACCGAATTATGGGTTCCATTCCGGGTGTTTTTGGAGTGAGTATTCAGGCAGGTATCTTTGAGAATGGTATTGGCAAAGGACGTACTGTGGATGTAAATATTGCAGGAGAGAATATTGACCAGATTGTGGCTGCCGGAAGAGTCCTTTTTGGAACCATCAGTGCCAAAATCCCCTCTTCTCAGGTGCGACCAATTCCTTCTCTTGAAACCAGTTATCCGGAAATTCAGATTATTCCTAACAAGGAGCGATTGGCAGCAAGTGGGCTGACAGAACGAGATCTTGGCGTCTATGTTGATATTCTTATGGATGGTCGTAAAATTGATGAATACCGACCTGAAGGAAGCAAACAGAAAGACCTGATACTTACAGGTAATACGACTACATTTTCTTCACCTGAAAATATTCTTAAGGGTGTAATTGTAAACGGCCAGGGAAGTCTTGTAAGAATAGAAGACATGGCAGACCTTGTCTACAGTCAGGGCATGCCCCAGATTAACCACCTTGAGCGAAAACGCACCATTACTCTGCAGGTCACTCCTCCTAAAGACCTTCCTTTACAATCAGCTATGGATATCATTAACAACGAGGCAGTGACTCCTTTAAAAGCAGCTGGTCAATTGGAAGGAGTTGAGGTCACCATTGGTGGAAATGCCGACAAACTCACCGAGGCACTCAATGCTTTACAATGGAATCTGCTTCTGGCCTTGCTGATCACATACCTCTTGATGGCAGCCCTTTTTGAAAATTTTCTCTATCCACTGATCATCATGTTTTCCATACCGCTCGCTGCTGCTGGCGGTTTTATGGGGCTACAGGCCGTGAATTTATTTATTGCGCCTCAGGGCTTTGATGTTCTGGCCATGCTTGGGTTTATTATTCTCGTGGGAACTGTGGTCAATAATGCCATCCTCATTGTCCATCAATCACTGAATAATGTGCGCTATAATGGTTTTCAGGGAATCGAGGCTATTTCCGATGCAGTGCGCACAAGAATTCGACCCATTTTTATGAGTGCCACCACCTCTGTTCTTGGTATGCTGCCTCTGGTGCTTTCCACAGGTTCAGGCTCTGAATTATACCGTGGTTTGGGGTCCATTCTTCTTGGAGGACTAGCCTTTTCCACACTATTCACCCTTTTTGTGATCCCAGCATTACTAGCTTTTGTAATCCGTTTTGAAAGGAGTCATATAAATGAATAAGTATAGTTGTTGCTTTTCCTTTCTCTTTCTATTGGTGCTCTCCAACGGTTCTGCTTTAGCCCTAGGTCTTGCTGAAATTCAGGAGTATGTCAT
>DAOVZA010000300.1 GCA_030635405.1 Desulfocapsa sp. | reverse complement strand
TTTTCTTTGCATTAACCTCTTTCAGCTTCAGTGCAGAAATCAGAACAGACGAGATCCCCTCAAAGAAACTAGCCTATCTTATTTCAGATAAAAGAATTCCATTCTGGGACGTTATGTGGCGTGGCAGTGAGGCGAGAGCAAAAAAACTTGGCTATGAAATGACCTTTTATAGTGCAGAGAACAGTGCAAAAGCAGAACTTCAATTCACCGTTAAGGCAATAAAAGATAAGGTGGCAGGTATTATCGTATCACCTACCAACTCATCAGCCTGTGTCACTATTCTCAAGTTGGCAAAGAAGGCGGGTATTCCTGTTGTCATTGTTGACATAGGTACTGATGGAGGTGAATACCTTTCCTACATCTCGTCTGACAATGAAGATGGGGCGTATGGCATCGGAAAAATGCTTACCAACAAAATGCATAGCTTTGGCTGGCTAGACGGTAGAGTGGGAATCATCGCCATCCCACAAAAACGGGCTAATGGTCAGGCTCGGACCGCTGGATTTATGAGGGCAATGGATGAAGCAGGGATCAAAGGTGCGGGTATCAGGCAACAAGTTACATTTTCTTATCAGGAAACATACGACTACTCCAAAGACTTGATCATAAACAATCCAAACCTTCGTGCTATTTGGCTGCAAGGATCAGACAGGTATCAGGGGGCGCTCGATGCAATTAATGATACTGGCAGTAAAAATGAAATCCTTTTGATCACTTTTGATGCAGAACCAGTATTCCTGGATCTTATTCCTGATGGAGTCATTGTTGGAGCAGGTATGCAGCAGCCTTTTTTGATGGGAGAGAAAGCAGTTGATACAATGCATAAACATTTAATGGGGCAGCAAGTAGAAAAATTTCAGAAGCTGCCAGTGCTTATCATCTCAGCAGATAATATTAAAAAGGAATTGCCTAATATCAAAAGAAATGTTCTTGGATGGACGAGCCTTAATTAGCCATGGGTACCCTTTCATGAAGATTACAAGATATTCCTTATATACTATTACTGGAAGCATCGTTATCACCGCCATTATTGTTGCTATGGCAATAAACGGAGTTATCTCCTACCACACAACAAAGACCAGAATTTTAGATCACACGAAGAATCATTCGACTAAAACAATCAACACATTAAATAAAAACATTTCCAATTACATAGAATCATATTCTGTCAATGAATATGAAACACTCGTTTTGAGTGAGATGGATTATGTTGATTTCTACGCTATCATTGTTCATGATTACAGCATGGGAAAGGTCCTTGGACGAGATGTGTATATAAGCGGTAAGATTAGAGACGTTGATGAAAATGTAATTGACTACGACCCAGAAAACAAAGAGATGAATAAAAGCTTAAATGACTGTTACCTTACTTTTACTACTAGCATAATATCAGCTTCGGGCCTTGAAGTTGGTGATATTCGCATCTGTACTTCAGGTCACACTATTGAACAGGAACAGCGAGAAATAATCAAGGGGACGCTGATAACCAGCGCTCTTATTTCTATTACGCTCATCTTGTTCCTATTTTTCACTATCCACCGTATCGTCTTGAAGCCTATTTCTAAAATAGTCGACACACTCTCCAGAACAGATAAAAATGGCATTCCCATTGGCGAAATTTCTACTTATGGCTCCTTAGAAATAAAAAAACTTTCAACTTCAATCAGTAACATGATTGCCATAATCAGGAAGTCCAGATATGAGTTAGAAGAGAAGCATGGACTGTTACTCCATGCAGAAAAACTTTCTTCCGTAGGGCGCTTTGCCGCCTCCATTGCCCATGAATTCAACAACCCTCTCTGCGGAGTAGTCAACGTCATAAGGGGTATTAATACACGCGCTACGCTTAGTGACAATGATCAAAAATTGGCTGCTATGGCACTATGCGAGTGTGACCGAATGAAAAATCTAATATCAGATTTACAGCAGTTCAGTAAGCCATCTCCTGGCGAGAAGGTACTGACCAATATAAACAACTCTATTGATGAGGTTTTACTCTTTACCAAAAAAGAACTGAAAGATAAGAAAGTATCATTAATAAAGAGAAGTTTCTCATCTGATTTACCGGAAATCTGGGTAATACCTGATCAGATTAAACAGGTGTTGATCAACCTTATAGGCAATGCTGGAGATGCGATAGGTGATGAGGGCGGCACTGTTTCCATTGCTGCAGCACTAGCTGGAGGCAATAGTATCATAATTACCATAAAAGATTCCGGTGAAGGTATCATTCCTGAAAACATTAAACATATATTTGAACCCTTTTACACAACAAAGGCGATTAAGGGTACTGGTCTTGGATTGTCAGTTTCCTATGGAATTATTAAGAGCCATGGTGGTCAACTCACAGTAGAGAGTGAATTGGGTAAAGGTTCAACTTTCACTATTATTCTTCCCACAGGAGCGAGACAGAGAGATGAAAAGTAAAATTCTCATTGTTGATGATGAAATATTAATTCGGGAAAGTTTACATGCAGACCTTGTCCATGTTGGGTATGAAGTGGGGAGTGCAGGCAGTGGTGAAGAAGCATTGCTCAAAATGGAGCAGGAAGACTACGATCTGATTATTACTGATCTTGTTATGGACAACATGAGTGGTATCGAACTTCTTAGTAAGATAAAAGAAAAAGGTGTCGAGTTACCGAGTATTATCATCACAGGGTTTGCAAAGTTAGATTCGGCTGTTGAGGCTTTACGCCTTGGGGCAACTGACTATTTGACTAAGCCATATAATCCGGAAGAATTATTGTTACGCATTGAGAATTGTTTAGAAAAAAATGAATTGAAACAAAAAATTCGTTTCTATGAGAACATTATACCTATCTGTTGTGGCTGCAGCAAAATTCGGGATGATGAGGGCCGTGAACCTGGCACAGGAGAATGGTTGAGTATTGAGAAGTATTTTCACCACAAAATGAATCTCATGCCCAGTCATGGCCTCTGCCCTAGTTGTGTAGGGAAGCGGATTGAAGAAATTGAAATTTGGAAGAGCGAACAAAAACTATAAACTCTTTTCTGTAACTATGAATTTAAATTAACGGGAAATTAGCCATGTTGGAAGAGTATGAAAAATTTACCCGCATTCAATGCAAATTCCCTGAGATGAGGCAGTAGAAAAGAACTTTTCAAATCTGCTTTTTTCAAACCCACCATTTTTTTTATTGCCTTGAACTAGATAATCGAGATATGAATGGTGCCGTTTACCGTTGCAACACGTCTTGATGTAATCAACGAGATCACGTTTTACACCTTCTCTAGTTTTTGATACTTTTCGATACACCCTACATAAAGTGTCATAATCTCCTGACAGACAAATGGGTCGCTTAAGAATATATATTACATATAGAAATACATTATATATTGATGGATATAGTGAAATATTAACATTTGCTTTAATATCATTAAGGAAAGAAGAGATGAAATAAATAAATTTAAGTACCATTGTATTTACTTGTATTGCTTTACCTACTATTGCAATGGCAACTTTTGTCTAACTTGATTGGGTTGCACAAGATGCAACAAATCCTGATGGATCAAGTGTCTTTGGTGTCGAAGTGGGCACCTGGGATGGAAATACTACACCGGAAACTGTTAATCTGCATATAACAACCTGGTTAGAAAGTGAAGGGTACATAGGGTTCTCACTAGATCACTTGGGGAAATTGGAATTAGACGGCAATGCTAC
>DAOVZA010000370.1 GCA_030635405.1 Desulfocapsa sp. | reverse complement strand
GGTTCCATGTAACCGGAAACCCGACCATACTGACCTGAACCACCAGTCTGTTTCTTATGGGTGTAATTAAATTCTGCACGGGCAGAAATAGTTTCACGATATGCAACCTGAGGAGCACCAACCTCAACTTCAGCACCATACTCACGTTTCATACGCTCAACATATACTTCGAGATGCAGCTCACCCATACCGGAGATAATTGTCTCATTGGTTTCATGATCAACAAAGGTTTTAAATGTTGGATCTTCTTTGGTGAAGCGGTTAAGCGCTTTAGACATATTAATCTGAGCTTTGTTATCAGTTGGAATAATTGCCAGTGAAATAACAGGCTCTGGAATGTGCATGGAACTCATGGAGCAGGTAAGTTTACCATCGGTGAAGGTATCACCGGAGGCACAATCAACACCAAACAGAGCCACAATATCGCCAGATCCACAGGAATCGATTTCTTCCATTTCATCGGAATGCATACGAACAAGACGTCCAACCTTCACTTTCTTTCCGGTACGAATGTTAAAGACACTATCACCCTTAGTCAAAGTCCCTTGATAGGTCCTAACATAGGTTAACTGTCCATAACGACCGTCTTCCAATTTAAAGGCAAGCATAATGAGAGGATCTTCATCATCATTTGATACGGGAAATTCTTCTTCATCTTTATCCAGATCAAGCCCAATATTTTCGACATCTGTGGGACATGGCAGATAATATTCAACAGCATCAAGAAGCGGCTGAACTGCTTTATTTTTATAAGCAGAACCAATGAATACTGGTGAAAATTCAAGGGCAAGTGTTCCTGCCCGAACAGCTTCTTTCACCATATCGTCGGTGATTTCAGTCTCTTCAAGCATGGCTTCCATAAGTTCATCTGAGAACATGGAAACAGCATCGAGTAATTCTTCACGTTTCTCAGTTGCGGCATCCTGAAGTTCTGCTGGAATCTCTTCCAAACGGATATCTTCACCATTCTCACCATCAAAATACATGGCCTTCATGGCCACCAGATCCACAACACCTTCCAAATCATTTTCAAGACCAATGGGAAGTTGCAGCATATGTGCATTCAGGCCCAGTTTGTCCCGAAGTTGTCCGGTAACTCGCTCTGGATTGGCACCGGTACGATCACATTTATTGATAAAAGAAATGCGTGGAACGTTGTACCTGTCCATCTGCCTGTTCACAGTAATGGACTGAGACTGAACGCCACCAACGGAACAAAGAATAAGCACAGCACCATCAAGTACTCGAAGGGCACGCTCAACTTCAACGGTGAAGTCAACATGGCCGGGAGTATCAATAATATTGATCCTATTTCCCTTCCAGGTGCAATATGTAGCTGCTGACTGAATGGTAATACCACGTTCTCTTTCAAGTTCCATGGAATCCATTTTTGCGCCAACGCCGTCTTTTCCACGAACATCGTGGATTGCATGGATCCTGTCGGTATAAAACAGGATGCGCTCGGTCAAGGTTGTTTTCCCTGAATCAATATGGGCACTAATCCCGATATTTCGCACATTGCTTAAATCTACACTCATGTCTGCTACCCTCTACCAGATTCTTCTTGCCGGGAAAGCCGGCTCAGCTCGCCTGAGACGAACTTAATATGAAATAAAAAAATAAGGAGCCACAGCACTCTGCAACTCCTTATTCAACAATTTAAACAGTTCAAAGCTGCAAATTCATCGTGATTTACTGATTAAATCCCTAGAACAAGCACTTCGAAAAAAACTCACCTTACAATTCAAGGCAAGAAAAACCACGAAGACTACCCTATTTAATCCTCCAAGGGAAGACTTTTTTTCATTCTTCGGGTGCAATATCTTTTCAACCCCCTTTCCCACTCAGTTTCTTGACTTTTTTCTTCATTTTCCATAAGTTCAAAAGAGAAGATATAGATGTTCATAACTCTTGGGGGAGATAGACTTTTATGCATGAAACCCTGACCATCTGCAACTATTGCGGCTGCGGCTGCGGAGTGTACCTGCGTGTGGACAAAAACCGGGTTGTTGGTTCCTATCCGAGTAAAAACCATCCAATCAGTCGTGGAAATCTCTGTTCCAAAGGCTGGCACCTTCACGAGTTTATTCATTCAGACAAACGACTCACAGATCCTCTTCTGCGAAAAGACGGCCTACTCCAAAAAGTTAGCTGGGACGAAGCACTGGATTTTACCGCAGCAGCACTTCTTCATTCAAAGGAACAATTCGGATCTGATAGTATTGGTGTTCTATCAAGTGCGAAATGCACCAATGAAGAAAACTACCTCCTCCAGAAACTCACCCGGGCAGGGCTTGGTACAAACAACATAGATCACTGCGCACGCCTCTGACACTCTTCCACCGTGGTAGGTCTTGCCACAAGTTTTGGATCAGGCGCCATGACAAACTCCATTGGGGAACTTGTTGATGCTGAAGTTCTTCTCATCACCGGATCTAATACCACTGAAACCCATCCGCAGATTGCCCGTAACATTCTTGAGGCTGTTGATAGTGGTGCCAAACTGCTTGTAATCGACCCACGTAAGACTGACATTGCAAAGCAGGCCGATATTCATCTTGCACTGCGACCGGGAACTGACATTGCACTGATCAATGCCATGATGCGCGTTATACTTGATGAAGACCTTGCAGATGATCTGTTTATCTCCATGCGCACCGAAAATTTCATCGCACTGCGAGACTACCTGCATCGTCTTGATCTGGACGAGCTTGCACGTATCACCGAGGTCGATCTTAAAAGCATCCGTAAAGCGGCATGTATTTTTGCCAGAAGTTCTAAGTCAGTCATCTGTTATTGCTTAGGTGTTACCCAACACACCTGCGGTACTAACAATGTTCAGGCGGTGGCAAACCTTGCCATGCTCACCGGAAATGTTGAGAAAAAACATAGCGGCGTTGATCCGCTCCGTGGTCAGAACAATGTACAGGGAGCCTGCGACATGGCGGCTCTCCCCGCAGTTTTACCGGGTTAACAGAGTCTCTCTGATATAAATATACGATCTATGTTTGAAG
>DAOVZA010000254.1 GCA_030635405.1 Desulfocapsa sp. | reverse complement strand
TTTCCAATATGCTGGCCACAATTAAAGTCGGCCCAAAGGATAGAGCATATGAAAATCCAGGCCTTGCATCACGACCATTCAGCCTTGATCGTAAAGGTTTTGTGCTCTCAGAAGGTGCTGGTGTTCTGCTTCTTGCAGCTGAAGATAAAATTGAGTCTCTAGGGCTGACCAAAAAAGCAGAAGTTGCAGGAATCGGCTGGACATCGGATGCCAAACACTTCACCCGCCCAAACCAGGAAACCATCGTCCGCGCCATCAATAATGCCATTGATGACGCAGAAATTACGCCGCAGGATATAGACAGCATCAATGCCCATGGCACCTCGACACCAACGGGAGATGCCACCGAAGTTGAATGCATGCGTGAAGTATTTGGCAAAGCTATCAGCAACATTCCGGTAACCGCAAACAAATCACAAATCGGCCATAGTTTAGGAGCTTCAGCCGCCATTGAAGCAGCGCTCTCCATTGAAGCCATGCAACAATCGATTGTTCTCCCCACAGTCAATCACGTTCCAGATCCTGACTTTGCTGATATCGATGTTGTACCCGATCAGGCTCGTAAACATTCCTACGAACATGTACTTTCCAATTCATTCGGCTTTGGTGGAACCAATTGCTGTATAGTTTTTAAAGGAGTCTGATACCATGCGACCAAAGCCCTTTATTCCTGAAATTCTGCCCAATCATCCCGATCACGTTAAAGACAGCAACAGTGGTCTGTGCTGGCATAAATCAGAGATGCGCGTTCTCTATGTGGACACGGATCGATCCCAGGTTGTATACCACGCAAACTATCTGAGATATTTTGAATTTGGTCGGGCAGAACTAATGCGGGGCGCAAATTACCCATATAAAGAGATAGAAGAAAGCGGCTATGTATATCCGATTATCAAAACTGAACTGAACTACTACACCCCACTGTTTTATGATGACCTCATGTATATCCATACCCGCCCGTCAACAATTGAACTTGTAAAATTACAGTTTGATTATCTTATTACACGAGCCTCGGACGGTGAAATTATCTGCACAGGTTTCACAAAACATTGCGCCATAAACAGTGAAAGCATTCCGGTGGAGATTGATAAAAAAACAATCAAACTCTGGAATAGTTTTCCAACACAATAATGTCCATCCGCCAGACTGTTAGCATCCCCGTTCATCCCTGGTTTAAAGACCATCACTTCAACGGACAAACTATTTTTCCGGCAGTGGAGAGTATGCTTTTACTGGCAGAAGTGGCCAAAGAAATCAGGCCGGATATTCAAAGAACAGTTATAAGCGAAGCACTCTTTTCAAAATTTCTGTCTATCCCTGAGGATGTCAAAGATATATCTGCATTGGTAGAAATTAACGACAATGAAGAAGGGATAGGTCTTAAACTACTGAGTAAGATACAGTTTAAAAAGATGAGTCGAATCAAAGAACACGCTGAACTCTTTTTTTATGCAGCTCCACAGAAAATAGAAACTGTATCGATGATCTCAGCAAAAGATAACAGTGTCACCATTGATTCTGATAGAATTTACAAAGAACTTGTTCCCTTTGGCCCCACTTATCGCACTTTAAAAGGCCCCTTACATCTCTTTGGCAAATCAGCTTGGGGAACACTCGAAGCTCCCATTCTTGCAAAACGGCATACAATGGAAAATGAGATCGGCTCAGTTTTCCCTCTCGATGGAGCCATGCATGCGGCCTGCGTTCTAGGCCAATGCCTTACGGACTTTGTTCCTTTTCCCGTTGGTTTCGCCTCGCGCCAAATCCACAAACCAACACAGGCAGGAGAGTCGTACAACACCACGGTGCTGGCACAATCTATCACAGAAGACGAACTGCTCTTTGACCTGTCAATTTATGATATGGAGGGAACAACCTGTGAAACAGTCCTGGGATTGCGCATGAGAGATGTAAGCAGAGGTGCAATCAAGCCTCACCACGACTTACCCAGGCTGACAGCTTCTCCACAGTAACACGGCTTAGCCAACGAAGAAAAATAACAGTGAACTTAGCACCTGAAAAATACATACCAAGTCCAAAGACAAGATAGGAAAACCCATAAACCAAAGGGCCACCGACAACTGCAAGTAGAGGCTCATTGAATTTGATAGCAAGCACACCAAGAACAGCAACGGCAGGCCAACCAAGAAGGGAGCCAGTGATAATTAAAAACACTCCGGTTAAAACCTGCAAAGATGGCTTCTCTTTAAAAGCAGAGAGATCCGCCTTCTCTTCAATGGCACCACTAACAAATTCAGTATCAGTAATTTTTTGTATGAGTTTTTTTATGAATTTTCGCACTCAAACATCCTTTCCTCTCAGAAGAATACAGGCCTGACATGGGACTCACACCTGATCCATGGTCTTTTTTTGACAAAATCTATTGCATCTCAATAGATACCCGTTCTGATCGTAGAACAGAAGTCAAAAAACAGTTTTCAGCAATTGGCCTTCATGAGCGAGTGGAATTTATGATTGTAAAAAAACATCATAACAATCCAGAAAAGGGTATTTTTGAATCTCATATGGAGTGTCTGACAAAGGGATTGCATGCAGGGGCAAATCATATTCTGATCTTTGAAGACGATGTTTTCTTTAAACGTCATCAGGAAAAAATGCTCCTTGATGGTGTTCAGTTTTTAAAGGACAATAAGAGCTGGGATGGATTCTTCTTAGGTGCAATAAGTAATAAAATAATGAAGACTGCTATCAAATCCGTGGTAAAAATACAGTACACTTGTCTGGCTCATGCATATGCGCTCAATCGTCCCTTTGCAGAGCTACTTGTTAAAGAAGCGTGGGATAACATTCCCTATGACAATTTGTTACAAAAAAGAGGCCGGGAATTCTATGCACTTTCACCCATGATTGCACATCAGGGCGTGGCCAGCAGTGACAATAAAACTGTTTTCTTAGATAAAATACGTCGTCTTTTTGGTGGTTTGCCCTTTATTCAACGGATGAACGAACTGTATCAACAAAACAAAGGCATCATTATTGCTGCTCATTGTATTTTAATTGCAGGATTGCTCCTTCTACTCGTTAAAATGTGGACATAAAAACAGTGTTTAATCTTCGTCTCCTCACAGTTGTTTTTATCCTGATAGCAAGTGCCTCTCTTACTGCATTCCTGCGTCTCGAAATCGACACTGATATTGTGCGATCACTCCCCTCAGATCAAACCGTTATTAGTGATGCACTCGACATATTTACTAATCACCCCATTCACGATCAAATTGCCGTGGATATCGCCTTAAATGTTGACGACAGGGATACTCTGACAGACTGTGGTGAATACCTTGAAGAACGTCTTCGTTCAAGTGGTCTTTTCGCAGAAGTAGGAACCGATGACATAGCAAATCTGATTCCTGATCTCGCACTCCATGTAACAAAAAATCTCCCAATCCTTTTTTCAGCGCAGGAACTGGAAGAAATCATTCCCCCCAGACTTGAAAAACAATTCATTGAGCAGCGTTTTAAAGATATTCTTTTAAAACTGAGCAGTCTTGAAGGCATTGGACAGAGCGCATTTATAACTGCCGACCCCTTAGGTTTCATGGAACCAATCATGGCCAAGATGGCGATGTTGGCACCAGTATCTGGGACCTCTATCTACAAAGGGTTTGTGTTCTCCCAGGACAAACGTCATCTGCTGGTTACAGCACGCCCTAACAGCAGCGGCAGTAATACAGCATCAGCCAGAGAGATTTCAGAATTACTGGCTGATGTTGCAAAAGAGCTTAAGAAAAAACACAGCCCCATGGGTATAATGCCCGAGATCACTCCTGTGGGAGCCTACCGCGCAGCACTAGACAATGAACGTATCATTCGTCATGATGTAAATCTGGCCCTGCTGCTCTCAACTGCCGGCATTGGACTGCTGCTCTTTGTTGCCTTTCCGCGCCCCCTGTTGGGGATCTTCTCCTTACTTCCAGCTGTTGCCGGAACCGCCACTGCTCTCTTTCTTTTTTCCCTATTCCATCAATCAATCTCAATCATGGTACTCGGTTTTGGTGGTGCCCTGATTTCCATAACTGTTGATCACGGCATCGCCTATCTGTTGTTTCTTGACCGACCTGAAAAAACAAAAGGGAAAGAGGCCTCTGGTGAAGTTCGGGCCATTGGACTTCTAGCCGTACTCACCACCTGTGGAGCATTTCTCACT
>DAOVZA010000289.1 GCA_030635405.1 Desulfocapsa sp. | reverse complement strand
TAATTGTTCAGGGTCTTTGTGTGCCTCAAAGTGATGCACTGAAGAGGGGAGCCCATTGATAATCATTGTGGTCGCTATTTGAGTCCGGTTCAGCCAGTCGGGTGTAGGGAAATCTTTTGATCCTGCAAAAGCAGTAGCTTGAAAAAGAGACATGTGCATGCAAAATAGCAGTGTAGCCAGTGAGATCAGAGCCGTCTTGTTCAGTGGGAGGTTACTTGTCATGATAGTAATATAACCCCTCTTTATTTCTTAATTCCTTTGTGTTTTCTTTCAGGTGCTCATAGGGGATAAGATCATCCTTTACATAGCCAAAATCCGGTACTGCGGGTAATTTTACTTTGAGTCCAGGAACTTTCGATGTGAGGGAGTTAATTGTACTCACAACTATATTAATCGTATCCGTTATGGGTTTGAGAACAGCTGTGAGGACCAGTCCTCTACTTTCAGATGTTACATTGTCAGTGCTTCCGGCATTCCAGTTATTGCTGAGCACAGCAGCTTTAGCTTTAATTATAAGAGGATTTGTGTCTGTTCCTGCTCGGGAGGTGTTTAGAGAGTATACCGGCAGGATTTCCTCAAGGGAACGAACCTCAACATTCACGGTGGAACTGAAATATCCTTTGGTATACATTGCATCAAATTTAGCATCAACATGCATGAATTCCATGACATCACCAAAGAGAGTCAGTATGTCACTTATGATATCAATGATATCACTCAAAATGTGTGGCATCAGGGCGCTGTGTTCAGTTTCTATTTCTACGATGGAACCGGTGATGGCTGTGTTTGAGCTGAAAAGCGAGTCTCCTCGATGGTCTGTCCATAAAGGATTCGGAGAGAAGGTCGCCTCCGGTGTTCCATACGTGGACGATGTGGGATCGCTGAAGAAATATTTTTTACCCTGAGCCTGGGTGACAGCATATGTTTTTTTCCCTGCACTTTGTGAGGCATCAATGTCATTTTTTATATCTTCTTTGGGGCCGTTCCATACCGTATATTCCCATGCCTCAAATCGAGCCTTGTTAATAGCAGCATGTTTGATATCGATGTATTTGCCCAGGAGAGGAATAATGAGAAACAGAGGGATGAGCAAAAAGACAGCAACAACGATGAATTCCGTTGCTGCCTGACCTTGTTGGTCTGTCTTCAGGATATGTGTTCGCAAGTATCTCATTAGAAGAGGTTTAGTAGTTTCTCAATTTCGGATTTAATTGTTTCCATTCCGGGGATTTCTGCAGCATCATGGTCAGAAAGCCATATTGTTTTGTGTTGGATTGCAAGTGCTAGAAAGCGATCTATATCATTTGTTTTGCTAAGTCTTGCCTGCCAGAATGGACCGAAAACGTTGGGCTTTTCTGTGAAGTTGTCATGGCGAATGAAATGGCTCACATCGGTGGGACGATTGAAGTAGAGTTCTGACTTGGCTATGGCCCCAATCCGATCGATGGTACGCTGTTCTTCAAGGAGGTTCAGGTTGCCGCTGAATTTAGGCCCGGTTTTGTTGATATCCTTATGTTTTCTGGTTACCCCGACAATAAAATATGGGGAGATAAAGGGCATGGTATACCCTGATTCTCCAGGATCCAGGTCAGTCATGTCTCTGTACGGTTTCAGGCCGGAATAGGGACTGCCTTTAACTGTATTTTCTTCCATTTCTATGGCTGCACCTTCCCAGGATATCCAGCGATCAGTTGGGTAACCGGCAGTGCCATAAATTTTAGGTTTCCCATCTTTTTTTGATTCACCATAATATCCCAGGCTTGGTGGCATATCGAGTACGGTGAGAGTATTCCCTTCAGAGCCATCATTGGCCTGGTATCCGCCACCGCCTGTGGGGATTCCGATGGCAATCTCATCATCAATGTCTATGCCTATTTTTATACCGAAAATCTTCACCTCGAATTTTATCTGCACTTCCATGGCTGCCTCAAGTACGGCTGTATCAAGGGCAGACCAGCCATAGTTGCTTCCTTTGTATCGTAATTCGGATCCGCCATTGCTATCCAGACCGATGAAAAAATTTAATGCCCCCACCTTTCCAATGTGTTGATCTATCCCCAATCCAAAACGCCAGTCACGGTTTTCAAACTTAAAGTCAGAGTTGAAAATATTTTTGTCGTGTACCGGGGGGCCTCCGCTACTAAAGGGGTCGCGTGCTTCTCGTATGGTTGCCGCCATTCGCTGCATACCTGCATTGGTTTCAGCTGTGTCGTTTCCTTTTTTATGATCTCCCGCTTCACGCTTTTGTTCGTCTTCTAAGAGCTTTTTGTCAGCTTTAAGTGTTTTTTGATCTTTCTTCAGTTTCTTCTTCTGCTTTTTTAAATTTTTGGTGTCTTTTTTTATGGTATCTTTATCGTTGTCAAGTGTGGCTTGATCCTCTGCAAGTTTTTCTTTGCAGGCGGCATAATTTTTTTTGTTCTCATCTGTATCATCATTTTCCATTGTTTCTTTGAGCTGATTGCATGTCTTCTCTTGGTCGTCGTATGCTTTCTGGTCCAGATCCTGCTGTTTAAGATCATCGTGTTGTTTTGTTCTGGCATCTGACACCAATTTTTGATCAGCGGCGACTTTTGTTCGGTCTTGCTCTACTTGCTTTCTATATTTGGCTATCAGTTCTTTATCTTTTTTATCTTTTCCATCGTCATCGTTATCGTCAGGTTTGTTTTGTTTGTCTGGTGTATATCTCTTTGTATAACCTGACCAGTATGAAGGAAGATGACCTACAAGCGCAAGCACTCCAAAATCAGAAAGATGAGCCCCCGGTTTGTCGGGGTCGAAAATATTTTTCACCTTAAAGGGAGTGGTTCCTGGAACATTATCTTCAAGACTTTGCAGGATATTTGTGGTTACAAGATAGATGGTTGCTCCGTGGTACGCTGTCTGGCTGACACTATAGACAGTGTTAATGATAGACATTCCACGAATCAATGGAGAAATAACAATTTCCATGGATTCTTCAGCAGTTTCTCCTGCATCGACCAGAATTTCACCGATTGTTTCCATGACCTCTACTATGGCAGTGATTATGCCTTCAACGATATCGCCAACCGTGATTACAAGAAAAAGCCAGGCTGTTGCGGCTTCGAGTCCGGCGGCATATTCTTCAATATATTCGCCGGTGGTTTTTAGTTCGTCAACAAAGGAGAGCATGCCGACCATCTGTCCTACAGCGACCTCATTTGCAACCATTGCACGATTGGTATAAGCTGAAAAATTCAGAGAGCGTGCTTCAAGTGTGGAGGCACCAAAAGCGGCAGCATCCGCAGCATTCTGGAGTTGCATTTTTTCACTGGTGATGCGGCCGGACTGGTAGAGAAAGATGGTGCATATTAAGATAATACCAATAAAGGCAAGCACAAAAACTGATGCTTGCCCGTTCTGATTGTTGCATGTCGTTTTTTTAACTTGCACCCTGAAACCAACAATATATTACAAGTATTCCTTCATTTTGCGAATTGCCTGGAGTGTGATCTTTTATAAATCACAAATGTTCTTGTTCAGAAAGGAGTACTGAAAGTTATTCGCTGGCACCGGGCTTACGATCAACGTAGTCACTCAGGCTTGCATCTGTGGTTGCTTCAGTGTCTGCTTTCCCGGCGGCAGTTGAGGCGGCTGTTATGGATGCGCTTGCATCAGTACCGGCAAGTGAGTCACTCATGGCTGCTGTCTGGCTTCGAACAGTTTTACCAAAGTATGAAAAAGCGGCGATACCAGCAAGTGCTATTACGGCAACAATAATGATATACTCTGTCATTCCCTGGCCTGATTGGTTTTTTAATAGTTTCATACAAAATTCCTCCTGCTGGAATTTGAAGTGTGTAGATTCTTTTTTAT
>DAOVZA010000264.1 GCA_030635405.1 Desulfocapsa sp. | reverse complement strand
GGGGGGATCTTTAAACGGTTAGACCGCTTGGTTGGTCACGTTTTTCAAGGTATTCAATGAGAGAAAACTTCAGACCACTACGCATTAAGCTCCTGCGATTCATGCAAACGCCAGGATGGCCCTTCCATGTTGATAATAATTGAATGATGCACCATCCGGTCAACAATGGCTGTGGTGATGACAGGATCGCCCAAGTAGTCACCAAGCTGCTTGAAATCAATATTTGTGGTCAATATCGTTGTCTTTTTGCAGTATCTGCCATCAATAACCTTGTGGAACAGATTGGCATTGTACGCATCCTGCTGTTCAAGTCGATCAAAGCCCACTTCATCAATCAACAGAATATCAGGAGAGAGATATCTCTTGAGCTTTTTTTCTAAAGTTTCATCAGCAAGACTTGCCAATAGCTCTCTGAGCATATCTGCTGCAGTTGTATAACAACAGCTATATGTTTTCATGCAGCCAATGAGCAAAATGGCCTTGGCAATATGACTTTTGCCTGTTCCAGAGTTCCCGGCAAGGATGAGTCCCTGTTTACGTTCCACAAAATCAAGGGTTGCAAGCTCCATAATACGTGCTTTGTCTAACCCCTTTTGAAACGAAAAATCAAAGTCAGCAAGCAATTTCCTTTCCGGCAGTTTTGACTGTTTTATACGTCTTTCGATTCTTCTTTGGATGAGAGCATCAGCTTCCCGGGTAAACAATCTCTGTAGCAGTTCCGTGGCCGGTATTGACTCTTGTGCGGATCTTGCCAATTCATCGTCAAGTATATCTGCTATTGTCTTCATTTTCAGGATGCTCAGGCTTTTCCTGATTTGTTCTAATGGATCGCTGGTCATCTTTTTTATATCTCCAGTAATACATCATATGCAGCCAATGGCCGTTGCTTGATCTCCGGCAATGCATTACGTAACTCCTCTGCTGCCTTTTCATTTCTCATTGCCTCCAAAGTACGAGGGGATGACTTTGCCAACAGGATTCGTTCAATAGCCTTGCAGTCGTAGGCATGATAACGACAGGCATGCGCCATGGCCTTATCAATGTCGTCAGGATGATATTTCTCTTTTTGCCGTAGAATATACCGGGCATGGAAACCGCAATTCTTAGAATGTTGCTGCTTCAGCCCTTCCAGGAAATCACGACTGTGATTGCCCATGGCAAGAAACTGATCCTGTACCGGCTCTAAGCTATAACGTATCTTACGGCTGCTATGAATCCCGCTGCCGTCAAGCTTTGTCACAGATCCTGCTGGTAGTCGCCCATGGCGAACTAGCAAGGCCAGCTCTGCCGAATAAACTATGATCTCAT
Source organism: Desulfocapsa sp. (assembly GCA_030635405.1). The sequence goes on along the minus strand of DAOVZA010000264.1, from coordinate 2,757 downwards.
GCTCGGTTGCCTTCAAGCTCAGAATATCAGCTACATATTCATAAGGAATAGGATAACGGTTGGTCTCAAACTCGATATAGCCCTCCAGATCGCAAACTCGTAAGTATACCTCGGCACAATCATACGGATGACGAGGCAGGGGTTGCAGGGCATCCTGCTCCTGTTCCAGAAACAGTTCCAGAGGTGGCCTGCCAGTGGTATCGTGATCATGCAGATCTGATTTTTTCCGCAACCACCATCTGGCGCAGGCTTTTAAATCATCAAGATCTCGGAACTTGCGACCTGCCAGCAGGTTATTTTCAATATATTGAAATGGTTTTTCGATTTTTCCTTTCGTTTCTGGCCGCCCTCGCTGACAGGCTATAGGCCGACAGTGGTAATGGGTGATAAAGGCAGAGTAGGATGGATTGAAGACAGGTTGGCCCGCTTCCCAGCGAAGGACAACAGTCTTTTCACTGTCATATAGGCAATGCTGGGGAACTCCGCCGAAGTGATTGAAGACATCCTGGTGCCGGCGGATCAGTGTATAAAAATCCCTTCGGGGTGTAAAATCAATATACTGCCGCCTGGAAAAACCAAGAATATACGAAAAACAATTGATCAGGATTTTTTCTGAATGGGTAAACTTGATAGTATATGGGGACCAGTCCATCTGGCCCTGAAGGCCGGGATCAGTCTCGAAACGAACAACCGGTGTTTTTTTGGGTGAAGGCCGTAGGATACGCAAACGTTCCCGAAGGATACTGATACCGCCGTCATAACCGCTGTCCTGCAGCTTTTCAAAAACCCGTTGTCCACTGAGCCCTGGGTACTCCTCGAAAATTTCTTTGATTTGTCCAGTAAATGGGTCAAGTTTGCTGGGACGACTGACTTTCTTCTTTGTTTCATGGAGAATATCATGGCCATTATCCCGTTGGTTGTCATGTTTACGCAGGATTTTGCGTACGGTGTTACGACCTATTGAAAAATGCCTGGCCAAGCCTCGTATGCTCCAGCCCTCTTTATGCAGCGAAACCAGATGCTGCTCAAACTCTTCCCGGTTACGAACAAAAAGGATCATGGAATTTCCTGAGGGGTGATAGTCTGGCGTAAATCATTATGGACTTGTTCCACGCTGCTTATTGCCTGTTTGCAACAGTTGGTGAGAAATAGTTCCTCTTTTTCAGTAAACTGATTCAGCACCGTAGTACCGAGTGCACACGCCACGCCAAGGCAATGACGTTCCATGGTTACCAGTTTACGTTGCAATTCTGTTACAAGAGGATCAAAGTTCTTATCCTGAACAATGCCTTCCATGTCTTTGGGACGAAGAAGTTCCCAGGGACTTGACAGAATAGCGGCATGCTCATGTTTCGGTCTCATCAATAACGCTGCAGCGATCTTTTTAGTTTCCCGGCATGTTAAATGATGTTTATGGATTGTCTCAAGCAGTGGTTCCTGGTTGCCACGTGGCAACCGGGACAGATCCCTTCCCATGCTTACAGGTATTAAGCCCAGCTTAATGCTGTTTTGTGCCTCATCGCATAATCGTTCGATGAGTGCAATCCTCCTGTTGACCCAGCTTTTATGCCGACCAAGAAGGGTCGCGATCTCTACCTGGGACAAGTTGTCCTCATAACACAGGGAATGCAGCACCAGTGCTTCTTCCATACTGCTGATGGTTTTTCCAACCCAGTTTAACTGCATGATAACCGCCTTACCTGCACGTTCGTTTAGCTCCAGGATAAGGGAACGAAGGTGAGAAAAGGATAAAGCTCTGCCACCACGCAGTCGCTTAAAGCCGTCCAGGAGTTCATAATCAGTTGCACCGGTTCTGGTGACCACCACCGGGGTTAACTGGCCATATTTCTCCAACGAACGTACCATGGCCTTGTCTGCTTTGGGGTTGATTATTCGCAGGTTGCCATACTGTTCACTGAACTGATCAATGGAAATATCTGTCGTTTCTTGTGTTGTCTCTGTCATCTTTGCCCTCCACTTATGGATGAACAATGATAACTTATGGAGATCTCAGTTGCCTATCACCTCTTGAATGGCCACTTTGGGGTAGTCGTTTCACTTCGCTTATAATATCAATCCTTTGCACTCGTATCACCTCTTGAAATGATCTCAAGAGTACTTGTGCCAGATATTGTGCAATTACAAACTCTTGTGCACCTATCACCTTTTGAATCAATTCCTGGGGTAGTTTGGAGTTTTTACCGGATTGTGGCACTTGAGGGAGTGGCTTGTTAGAAGAATTTTCCTGATTTTTAACTTCCTGCAGTTTTTTATCGAGATAATTAGTCTGGAATGTAACTCGGTTTTGCTTATTCCATTGAGCACATTTTTTATTGCGCCATTTCTGCTTACATTCATCAGAACCACAGGTCTTTTGACGATCACCAACACGTGGATTTGGGATAAACCATTTCCTGCATATTCTACAGGGACGCTTCTTGATGTAACTATTATGGGCCATGATGTCCTCCTGAATTACTCAGGAAAACAACGGTACGTGAAAAAAGAAAAGGAATTTAATTGGGGTGGGTCTCTAAACCGGTGTTTGAAAATTTAGTAATCACCGGTTAGGTGGGTCAGATTTTCACCGCTGGGTGGGTTCATATTGGGCCGGTGGTAACAGAATGTACCAAAACCTATCAGTTGCAGTTTATCCCCCTTTTCCAAAGTATCCGTTATCGCCATCATAAAACTCTGTAAAGCATCACCAGCTTCTTTTTTGCTAATATCAGCTGACTCTGAGATTTGGTTTATAAG
>DAOVZA010000293.1 GCA_030635405.1 Desulfocapsa sp. | reverse complement strand
AGATCTTTTGATCATTTTGTATATCCACAGCCAACAAGCACAGTGGCTCCTGAACATATTGAGACGCCAAGTATTCAAGAGATTTACAAACTATTAGTAGAAGATGATAAACGAAACACACAGATTGCAAACGATGTGATTCAAGCTGTTCGTAATGGGAGATCCCCGTTACTTCTTACCGAACGGACAGCACACCTCCAACAGATGTTAAACCTTCTGGAAAAGCAGATAAAAAACATTATCATCCTGAAAGGTGGTATGGGACAAAAACAACGTAAAGAAACAATGGCACAACTTGAAGCAATTCCCTCGGATGAAGAACGAGTAATCCTGGCCACTGGCCGATATATCGGTGAAGGCTTTGACGACTCGCGACTTGATACACTTTTTTTGACAATGCCAATTTCCTGGAAAGGGACTTTACAACAATATGCTGGTCGATTGCACAGGGACTATGATTCCAAAAAAGAGGTGATTATCTACGACTATGTTGATGAGAAGGTCCCCATGCTTCAGCGTATGTACAAGAAAAGGTTAACAGGGTATAAAGCTATCGGGTATGAGGTAATAAAGAAATAATCCCCCACAAGGGATGGTATCATCCCGGAAAAACTCGCAGGTAATTGATAATTTCATTATGGACAAACAAGGACGATATAATACTTCCGGCATGCTTGAAGACCAGTATATGACTGGATCGGATGAAAAAGTGCTTAAGAATCTGTTGAATATAGCCACCAATCAAGAAATAGATAGGGTGGAAACGGAGTTACTTTTTGTACTGACAGCTCAATTAATAGATGAATTTGATCGGGATAGATGCTTTTCTACCGCTGACCTCCTGAAGATACATGATAGATGGCTTGGAACATTATATGAGTGGGCTGGGAATTATCGCCAGGTCCTTATGAGTAAAGGGAATTTTATGTTTGCTGCTCCTGTCCATATTCCTCAGTTAATGAACGATTTCCAACGAGAATTGCTGCAGAAATATACCCCTTGCATCTTTGATTCAAGGCAGGACGTTATTACTGCTTTGGCAATTGTCCATACTGAATTGATCCTTATCCATCCTTTCCGGGAGGGAAATGGCAGGCTTGCACGACTTTTAGCAACATTGATGGCTCTACAAGCAGGTTTACCTCCACTTGACTTCAGTGGGTTTGAACAAGAACGCCAAGAAGAATATTTTACTGCGGTGCGATACGGATTGGATCGAGACTATAAACCAATGGAAAAAGTTTTTACAGATGTGGTTACTCGTTCCTTACTGGCTTACGAGGAATAGACTGCTGGCCCATTTTAATTAAATATTGAGCAATCACCTGTTGGGCAGCAATACCTTCAATAGCAGATGATGAACAGACAGTAGCAACAAGCCCTGACAGGCGGTTACTCTTGTTACGCAAGTAAGGATTCGTTTGACTGAGAGTTTCTTTCTTCATAACACTAGCATAGCATATTTAAACTTATTTTTCATGCAAGACTGGGGCTAAAACGAAAAATGGTTGGCAAAACCACAACACTCGCCAGCGAAGCTACGGACTCGTCCTCACATGACAAACTGTCTTTTCGATAACTCAAGTACTTTTGTGGTCACAGTTGCCATGAACTGTAGGGCAGCCATACCATCCGGGAAGATATTCAGTCACGATCATTTACTTTGACACAACCTCGGATGAATGCCGTCGACGCAACCGCATTTCCCCCCCCTCTTTGATAACAATATATTTACGAAAATGTGTGTTTTCATAAATATTCGTACGACACAAATACATTTTATTTCAGATATAAAGGAAAATTATTCGAAGAAGGAATTGGTTGGGAGTCTGGAGGAGCTACACTTCAAAAATTTGTCAGCATTAGGCAAGGTCTCAAGACCGCTCAAAAGGAGGGCACTGGTCCAGTTTCTTTAAAAGAAAAACGTCAAATTGCGACGGACAAAAAAAATGCAAAAGAACGACAACTGGAAGAAGAACGCATTGCCAATGTCAGTATTCAAGACTTTTTCAATGACACCTACCTGCCGCAAGTTGAAGTAACCAAAGCAAAGAAAAGTACCGACCGAGAAAAACAACTTTTCAAAATTTGGATTTTTCCTGTTGTCGGTATTCTATCTTTCAAAAACATCAAGTTACATCACCTTGAAGAAATTGTATCAAACATGCACACAGTAGGCAGTGCTCCTCGATCTATAAAATACGCCATGGCAGTAGTTAGGCAAGTTTTCAATTATGCGAACAGTCATGGAGTATATGAAGGAAAAAGCCCTACGGCAAACATAAAAGTTCCTCAGCAAGACAATAGACGTCAGAAATTTCTCAGCAAAGACGATGCTCACCGGCTACTTGTTGAACTGAGGAAACGAAGCCTGCAATTACACGATATAGCACTCCTCAGCCTCCATACTGGCGCGAGAGCTGATGAAATATTTTCTTTAACATGGGGAAATATAGACATAAGCCGTGGCAGCATTGCCTTGATGGATACTAAAAACAGAAAAAATAGAACCATCTTTATGACAGCACCTGTAAAAGAAATGCTGTCATGTAGAGAAACGAAAGAACGTAAAACCCTTGTTTTTCCAAGTCAGAAAGGAAAAAAAATCCCCCAAATATCTAAATCATTTGCCAGGGCTGTAGATAAACTTGGACTAAACGATGGAGTAACTGACCGACGTGACAGAGTCGTTTTTCATACCTTAAGACATACTTTTGCATCATGGCTGGTTGAAAACGGCGAAAACCTATATACGGTAAAAGAACTATTGGGCCATTCCACCCTACAGATGACGGAGAGATATGCACATCTTGGGGACAACACTCTCAAAAAGGCCATTCAAAATTTCCCTGGAGATTAAAATGTGCCATCAGGATACCTTCAACATCACAAGTTTCGTCTCTTCTTCAATTCTGATAGAGAAGTGAATTCAGCCTTGCCGTTGATGATTTTTTCTTTTCTTTTTTTCAGGATATCAAGATGCCAATCTGGATAGGCAGTAGACCCACTCCCGTTAGCCATCTCGTGAGTGAGAGCATCCCAAAGATGTTCCTGTGTATACGGCCGTTCAGTCATCTTCGAATCATAGATTGTTAGGCCATTTCCTGGCTTGATGATAAACTCTGAGTATTTCAATAAAACCATTTTTTAGCCGATACGGGACAATAAACGGTGTGCCCGTAACCACCAGCTCTCTTGTTCCTTCAACTCGTCCGGATCGGCCAATACCGGGTTGATCTGCAAGCAGTTCTACGGCATCTATTATTCGGAGAATGATTTGTATAGCTGTCGCCGGACTTTCTTGAGCAATATATGTCTCTACATGTTCAAGGTCACGAGAAGCAAGTTTTAGCCATTTAATCTTCAAGTTTCTCAGCCCACATCGACTTTACACTTTGATGATCAAGCCATTCAGCGTCAGGACTTTCAGCATAATCAAGAGCTTTTTTCGTTTCCAACACATGCCACTCATGGACACTAAGATAATCACTGATTGCATGATCTACGATATAGGACTTAGTGCGATTTGTTGCCTTCGCCAATTGAGCCAACCTGTTCTTGGTTGTATGAGACATTCGAACCGTCATGGTTGCATCTTTCATATCATTACCTCCAGAAAACAGCGTAACACAATGTAAGACAAACAGCAAGACGTTGTCTCCCTGAAATCGAAAAATGGTTACAGAGGAGAGACAAATCCCTTTGATAAAAATAATTCGAAAATCATTTATAAAATCACTATCCCAAAACATCCATCTTCTCCGCCAACCTTCCCAGTAGCAGCATAACCTCCTAAATACATAGCAATT
>DAOVZA010000139.1 GCA_030635405.1 Desulfocapsa sp. | reverse complement strand
CATTCAAGAAATAAAAGAAGATTTGGAGAAAGAAAAACCCTTAGATAGGCTTTTATGTGGTGATGTTGGTTTCGGAAAAACTGAAGTTGCCGTACGAGCCGCGTTCAAGGTTGTGGAAGATGGACTACAGGTTGCCATTCTTGTTCCCACCACGGTTCTTGCCGAACAGCATGCCAAAACATTCAAAGAACGAATGCAGGGATTTCCGGTTACGGTGGAATGCATCAACCGTTTTCGCTCTCCAGCTGAACAAAAAAGAATTATTAAAGATCTTGGCAGCGGTAAAATAGATATTGTCATCGGTACCCATCGCCTGCTTTCAAAGGATATCAAATACCATGAGCTCGGTCTTCTCATCATAGATGAAGAACATCGCTTTGGAGTGAGCCATAAAGAAAAGATCAAGCAGATCAAATCTGAAGTAGACATCCTCACACTCACCGCAACCCCAATACCAAGAACATTGCAGATGTCGCTGCTTTCCATCCGTGACCTCTCCGTAATATCAAGCCCACCTGAACATAGAAGACCCGTAAAGACCTTTGTTTCAAAATACGACGATCTTGTTATTAAGGAAGCAGTGTTAAAGGAAATACGCCGTGGCGGACAGGTCTTTTTTGTTCACAACCGTGTAAAGTCGATTTACAAAATGGCAAGTAACGTTCAGACACTTGTTCCTGAAGCTCGAATTGCCGTAGCCCACGGTCAGATGAGTGGAAAAGAACTCGAAGAGATCATGTTTCGTTTTGTAAATCGTGAAATTGACGTTCTGGTGGCCACAACCATCATCGAATCTGGCCTTGATATTCCATCAGCAAACACAATGATTATCAACCGCGCCGACATGCTCGGTCTTGCTGAAATATATCAACTGCGCGGCCGGGTCGGTAGATCCTCCGTCCAGGCTTTTGCATATCTGCTTGTGCCATCCCTTGATAGCTTAAGTAAAGATTCCAAAGATCGCCTGCGCGCCCTCATGGAGTGCAATGAACTCGGGGGTGGCTTCAAACTTGCCATGAGCGATCTGCAAATCAGGGGTGGCGGCAACCTTCTTGGTGTCTCTCAATCAGGCCACATTGCAGCAATTGGTTATGATCTGTACCTTGATCTTCTTCAGAAAACCGTGGCTGACATGAAAGCCCGGGCTGCCGCAGGCATCGATGAGACTGTTCCAATCGACTTGCCTGAGGCTGAAATCAATCTTCAGATTTCTGCCTATATACCTGAATACTATATTCCGGATATCAGCCAGCGCTACATTGCTTATCGTAGAATTTCTGCCCTTTCAACAACAACTGCACAACTATACGATGATCTACTTGAAGAACTCGCAGATCGTTACGGAAAGGTGCCTGAGGAAACACAGAATCTCTTTAAAATTGTTGCCCTCAAAAAAGATCTTAGAGAACTTGGCGTCAGTAAACTTGAGAAAGGTAAAGACTCCTTTGTCTTCTCCTTCACGGACAGCACTCCACTTGATCCCGCCAAAATTCTTGGCTATCTGCAAAAGGGCAGCAAAAAAAGAAAAGGCCCCCCAAAGAGGCTTACTCCAGATGGCAGGCTTATTGTTCCAGCCACCATTGACTCGCCAGAACGACTGTTTACAGTGTTGCAAAGAATATTGGCTGAGTTAAATAGCTTAACACTTTAAAACAAATACTTATGACACACAAACAGATACATCCGGATTTTTCCTGGTCAGAGATTGACACCATCCTCCTTGATATGGATGGAACCCTGCTCGACAAATACTTCGATGACCATTTTTGGGAAGAATACGTTCCGAAAATCTTTGCAGAAACCAATAACCTTACTGAAGAAGAAGCACGGAAAGAACTTCTAAAGCGTTATCAAAAGGTGGAAAGTACCCTGCAATGGTGTGACCTTGACTACTGGACTGAGCAGCTTGGTCTTGATATCCCAGAGCTTAAATGTAAAATAGATCACCTTATCAAGGTTCATCCTTATGTTGTCGATTTCCTCACATACGCAAAGAGCATAAATAAAGAGGTGCATCTGGTCACTAATGCTCATTCCAAAACACTCAACATCAAGATGCGAAAAACTGAATTAGGTTCACATTTTGATCGCATAGTCTGTGCTGAAGAGATCGGCTTTGCAAAAGAACAGCCAGAATTCTGGCAAAAGCTTGAAGAACACCTCGGCTACGATAAGAAACGTACACTCCTTGCCGATGACACTGCCAAAGTATTGGACTCTGCCAGTAAATATGAGATGGGATTTCTAATTTTTGTAGCATATCCGAGTTCACGCATACCTGTTAAGTTTTCCCCGGATTATCCATCAGTTACCTATTTCAACGAGCTAATCTTTTAAAAATTATTCCCTGTACCCTTTAGCTTTTCTTGTTGTAATACACACACTATGGTAAACTTTATTGTTAACATTTGAATTGACACCCATAAACACTCAATTATACACCTCAATATAAGGATCTCACATGACACTCTCATCCTACGAAGCAAAAGAGCTCTTTCAATGGCTTAGCGATAAAGAAGATATTCTCGTTCTCGACGTACGTAATGATAAAGACTTCGGCCGTTTTCAGGTTGAATCTCCATACGATTTCGATATGGTCAATGTTTCCTACTATGACTTTATGGAAATTGAAGACGAAAGTGTTGCCAAGGTGCCAAAGGGGCGTTCAGTACGTATTGTCTGTGCCAAAGAAGGTTCAGCCAAATATGTAGGCGAGATTCTTGTTAAACATGGTTTTGACGATGTCCGCTACCTCACTGGTGGTATCAAGACATGGGGTAACCTTCTTGTGCCTAAAACAATTCATGAAGGCGATGATTACAACCTCTATCAGTTTATTCGTCCTGGTAAGGCATCCTGTAGTTACGGACTCTCCTACGGCAAAGAGATGATGATTTTTGATCCCAGCCGGGCCATTGACTTCTATATCGACTTTGCTAAAAGTAAAGGCTGCACTATTACAAAAACTTTTGAGACTCATCTCCAGGCCGATTACATCGCAGGCTCCAGACAGATTGCAGAAAAAACCGGAGCTGATTTCTTTGGAGGAGCTGACTTTGATGGCACAAAAGCTGGTCACAAAGCTCTTACAGACAATGAAATACACAGCTTTAGCGATGGTGGACCTGAAGTTAAAGTGTTGTTTACCCCAGGGCATACACCAGGATCCATCACCTTCATCATCGATAGTACCTATATGATCTCAGGTGACATCGTTCTAATTCAATCCATTGGACGCCCTGATCTTGGCGGACAAGTTGATAAGTGGGCAGTTTTACTTTTTAATACAATTCGTGAAGTTGCAACATTTGACGACAAACTCTTTGTTTTACCCGGTCACTATATGGACTGGAATGAGGCAAATGACGATCTCATTTTCTGTCAGCCATTTGGAAGTGTTAAAGAGCGCAACGCAGAGGTTTTTGCACTGACTGAGGAAAAAGACTTCGTCCAGTATATTAAAGACAATATGCGTCAGCAGCCTGCAGAATACGCACTTATTCGACTGGCTAACGCCAACACCGAACAGTACGACATCGAAAAAGAAGAAGAACTTGATCTTGGGAAAAACGAATGCGCCGCAACTGCTTATGCACAGGCTCAGGCAGATAAAGAAAAGAGCTAGAAAGGCAACTATTCAGCGAAGCAATGAATTATTCCTAAATCTGAACTGTAACTGTTTAGCAGTACTCCAAATCCGTTTATTTTGGGTTCCGAAGCATACTAGTGCTATGCGAGGAAGTCAAAATGGACGTAGTTGGAGTGCTGCTGAATAGTTACCTAGAAAGTTAGCTTATTTACGACGAGAAGTGGTGTAGCATTTCTCAGCATCGTAGTAGTCATCAAATCCTACAATTGTACGAACTTCAGAAAAAGGCATCACAGCTTGTGGTGCCTTTCCTGATTGCAGGTCTTTTAGAGCGTGTTTCATCGCTTCCATGGCAACGGAAATCAAGGTCAGCGGATAGGCAGCAATTGAGAAACCAATCGCATGCAATTCATCAGGTGAGAGCACCGGAGTCTTACCACCATCAATCATATTAGCCATGTGGACACCATCCACTTCCGTGCAAATTATTCGCATCTCTTCAATACTTTCAGGCGCCTCTATAAAAAGAATGTCAGCACCAAGTTCTGCAAATGTTTGAGCTCGTGTTATGGCTTCATTCAAACCATGATCGGCCCTGGCATCCGTACGAGCAATAATGAGAATATCCTGCCCTTCTTTTCTGGCATCTGCTGCTGCCTGAATGCGATCATAAGCCTCATCACGACTTACAATCAATTTCCCCCTGGTATGTCCACATCGCTTAGGTGAGACCTGATCCTCTATCATCACAGCTGCAAAACCAGAACGTGCATAACCATCCACGGTACGCTTTACGTTCAGTGCATTTCCGTATCCGGTATCGCCATCACCCATAACTGGAATTGAGACAGTACTGCAGATATTTCTGCCTTGATCAAGCATCTCACCATAGGAAATAAGACCAGTATCCGGTAAACCGAGTCGTGCTGCTGATACGGCAAACCCTGACATAAAGGTGATCCCAAAACCCGCCTGTTCAATCATCTTTGCTGAAATTCCGTCATAGCAGCAAGGCATGATATGACATCGATCTTCAGCTAGAAGATTACGAAGCTTTTCAACTTGAGTGGGCATTGGGGCAAAACCTTATGTAAAGAAAGCTGTTTACATTTTATAGGGTATATAAAGGGCCATATCAGGCCAGAACCAAAGGAGCAATACTGTACCCAACATTATCACAATAAACGGCCAGACACCCCGTATCACTTCCGAGATCGGAGCCTGCGCCACAGCCTGGATAACGAAAAGATTCAGGCCCACTGGCGGTGTTATAAGCGCACATTCAATCATTACGACAAAAAGCACACCAAACCATATAGGATCAATTCCAAGCACTGCAAGTGAAGGATAGAGCACCGGCATCATAATCAAAAGCATAGAGAGAGATTCAAGGAAGAAGCCCATTATAAGCAGCACAATACAAACAATTACGATAAAAAATCCAGGTGAGGCAATATTTGCAGTTATTGCTTCTGAAATTTCAAAGGGAATACGATAGAGAGTGATTGCCTTACCAAATAGTTTAGCTCCTGCAATAATCAGAAAAATTGTAACGGTTGTCTTCATGGAATCATGAACGGCTTCCTTCAATTTTTCCCAGGTCATACGACGCATTCCGTAGACAATAAGCAGGGAAACTGAAAATCCGATTCCTGCTGATTCTGTTGGCGTAAACCATCCGGCGTAGATTCCACCGATAACAATTGCAGCAAGAGCAACGGTTGGAGTCGCAAGCAGTGTTGCGTCCTTTCGTTCTTTCCATGTTGACTTTGCTGTTGCCTCATAGCCTTTGCCAAATCTGGCATAAATAAAGCAAAAACCGATAAAGAGACCGGCGAGAAAAAGTCCAGGCCCGACACCTGCCAGAAACAGATTAATAATAGACTCTTCTGTGATTACGCCATAAACAATCATGGGAATTGATGGCGGAATCAAAATACCAAGTGTACCACCAGCGGCCACAAGACCGAGCACGAATGGACGGTGGTAACCACGATCAGTCATCTCTTTAATAGCCACTGTTCCAATTGTTGCGGCAGTAGCAACAGAAGATCCTGAAATTGCGGCAAAGATTGCACAACTAATGATAGTTGCCACACCGAGGCCACCTGGCCAATGACCCACCCAGCTTTGAACTGCCCTGAATAAATCAGTGCCAATTCCACCTTTCAGCAGAATATTAGACATCAATAAAAACAGTGGTACTGCAAGGAGCAAAAAACTATCCATTGCACTGAAAAGTGCCATGGGAACCATCGTGAGCGTAAAGCCCTCTATGATAAGAAGAAAAAGACCAAGCCCGCCAAGTGCAAAAGCAACCGGAACACGAAGGAGCAGCAGAAAAATCAGGGAAAAAAGAATCAGAGCTGTTGTCATGGAGATATATCTATTTTTACTTAATGAGTTTGTAAACAGTCATAGTATATGATCTATTTACAAAATGATTTGTATTTGGGGACGCTAACGAAGATGTGAATTTATTCTGAGGGCCCAGGACTCAAAACAATCAGACCTGATGGCCTTCCACAGCAGTAATATCTTCCCCACGTATAATTTTTACAAGCTCAACCAGAGCCTGGACAAACAATAAAGAAAACCCTATGGGGACGGCACTTTCAGTCATCCATTTAGGAACACCAAGCATAGTTGATGTTTTTCTCCCAAGCTCAATGGACTCAGCAACTATTCCAATGCCGTAATAGACTGCGACAAAGGAGAAGAATGCAATAACAATGAGCGACAGAGATTCAAGTACCTTAAACTT
>DAOVZA010000262.1 GCA_030635405.1 Desulfocapsa sp. | reverse complement strand
GCAGTCCCAACTTAAAAAGAAAATATCATCTTTGAATGATGGTAAAAAGGCAATAACAGAAGAATTAGCCGCTCATCCGTGGCGTGCCGCTCTTTGTCAGCATGTAATAGATTTTCAGAATATGCTTACTGAAAATGTTCAGTTTGCCAAAGAATTTGTAAGCTTTGTTGATCCCTTTGATGAGAATAATCCCTGTCTGCTCCACAGAATTCAATCTGATTTGTTAAAGGGAGAGGTGAGAGCACCGTTGGTTCCCCTGTGCAAAGATGATTCTGTGATCATTGTATCAGCGCATTCCCCTCATCGGGAAATGATGATTTTAAAGGATCGTATTTTGTACTGGCTTGATGAGAGTCATGATCTGGAACTCAAAGATATTGTGGTGATGGCTCCCGATATTCATGATTACAGTGGTTTGATTCCTGCCATATTCCACGACATTCCACATTCAATAGCTGATCGTAATCCAGCTTTTACCAACACGTTCTTTGCTGGGTTTTTGCAGTTTCTGAATCTTTGTTCCAGTCGTTTTGGCTGGAGTGAAGTACTCGATCTGCTGGGTCGTGAAGAGGTGTATCCACGATTTGAGATCTGCGAAGATGATCTTGAGCTGATTCAGCACTGGGTTGTGTCATCCGGTGTTCGGTGGGGATTGTCAGGAGATCAAAAACAGAATATGGGCCTGCCGGGCAGAGAAGAATGCACCTGGCGCAGTGGGCTTGATCGTTTGATGATGGGATATGCAGCTGGAGGTGAAAATGAAGTTGATGGTATTTTACCATATCCCGATATCGAAGGAAGTATGGCGATTCCTCTTGGCGGGTTATATGCCTTTTGTGAGATCTTAGAGCTTGCTGCTGAACAATTTTCACAAGTCAGAAGTCTTGCTGAATGGGCAGAAGTCCTGGCAGGATTTGCCGAACGTCTGTTTGTAAAGATTGATGATGACAATCTAATTGAATTACACGGATTGCTCGCAAGTCTGAGACAGGAATACGGCGATCTACATCAGGAAGGTGTCAGCTTTGAAGTGATTCGCTCCTGGTTACAAGGGGCCTTTGAAGAGAAGCGATCCAGTGCCGGGTTTTTACGTGGCCAACTGACTTTTTGTTCCATGCTGCCCATGCGTTCCATTCCATTTAAGAAAGTGTGTCTTCTTGGATTGAACGATACGGTGTTTCCCAAAAAAGATTTTCATCCACCCTTTGATCTGCTGGGAGATACATTTGTTACAGGTGATCGTTCCAAACGCAGTGATGATAGATATCAGTTTCTGGAAGCGATCCTCTCGGCAAGAGGAAGTCTGTATCTGAGTTATGTGGGCCAGTCAATTAGGAGTAATGACAGTGTGCCTCCATCGGTTGTTGTCTCTGAGTTACTTGAACTTATACAGATATATGGCGTGGATGACATGGTTGATGTCCATCCCCTGCATGGCTTTTCCCCAGTCTACTACGATGGCACTTCTCAGTTGTTCAGTTATGATAGTCAGCTTATGGATGTTGCTGCGGCGCTGCGAGGACGTGTGGAGAAAGATGATCCATGGTGGCATGGCAATATCGATAATCAAAAAACAGAGAGCTGTACTGTCTCAGAACTCTTTTCTTTTTTTAGTAATCCGCAGAAATATTTCCTTCGTAATATTCTAGGTATTTATCCTGGAAAGCAGTCACTTTCAACCGATGAACATGAACCCTTTGTTTTGGACAGCCTTCAGAATTATCTGGTGGAACAGGAACTGACAGCTGAAGGCGTAAAGGGAGCTGAGCAACAGCTTTTTAGACGTCAGATTCAAACAGAAGGGTCCTGGCCTCTTGGAACGCCAGGTGAGGTGAGTTTCTCCAGTAAACAGAAGGAAATTCAGCCCTTTGTCGATCTTGTGAAATCATATACACAAATGGGTCGTGAAGAGGATAGGTTTATAGAGGGGGAGTTTAGTGGACTCAGGATTTCCGGAAAAATAGATTCTTTTTATGATAACTCCTCCTTCATGTTTCGTTATGCACGTTTGAAGGGTAAGGATGTTTTAAACGCCTGGCTCCATCACTGTTTGACAGCTTTGTGCTTAGATGATGCTAAAGATACTCGCTTACTGGCCAAAGATGCTGAATTGATCTTTCCAGCTGGGTGCGCCAAAAAGAAAGATTTAGAAGATTTGCTGCTTCTGTTTCAAAAAGGGCAGCAGACACCATCCATGCTTATGGTTGAGCCTGCTTTGGCGTACGCTGTGGAGTGTGCAAAAATTGAAGATGGTGGCAATGGCGATCCAGCTGCAAAGGCTCAAAAATCCATTGAAAACACTTTAAGCAAAGGTTTTGACGCCGACTGGGAACTGCTTTATCGTAACCAGAGCTTGGAAACCCTTTTTAATCAGGAATTTTTTAGTCTGTGTAACTGGTTTTATGAATCCATCTGGAAGAGGGCACATGTCAGAGATATTTGAATCATTTGATGCTGCCTCTGCTGTCCTTAATCGAGGCGTAAACGTTGTTGAGGCCAGTGCCGGCACCGGGAAAACCTATGCCATTGCCATGCTGGTATTGAGGTTTGTTGTTGAGTTCGAGGTGGAGGTTGAAAAACTTCTGGTGGTGAGTTACACCCGTGCTGCCACAGAAGAGTTACGAGCAAGAATTCGTAACAGACTGCTTGAAGCAAGAAATCAACTTGTTGACCCGTCTAACAACAGCGATGATGCTGCCCTTCTTAAGTATCTTGAAAGTCTTCCCAATAAACCGCTTGCCATCGCCCGTCTCGAGGTTGCTCTCCTTAATATGGATCGGGCTGCAGTGTTCACCATCCATGGCTTCTGTCAGCGAATGCTTCAGGAACAGGCTTTGGAATCCGGACAACTTTTTGATATGGAATTGACAGCTGATATCAGTCTGATCCGTGATGAACTTGTGGCCGATTACTGGAGAAGGCATCTCTATGAATTGTCTGGTTTTCACTGTTCTCTTTTTCTCAATCATTTCGGCAGTCCGGATGCATTGTTGAAAACAGTTAGAGGGGTTGGTGCAGAGGATCTAATTGTACCGAAAGTACGAGGCACAGTTGGTGATGCTCTGCAGAAGGTGGATACTTCGCTTGAAAAGCTCATGCAGTGGTGGGGGGAGGCATCAGCTATTCTTGAAGAGAAATTTCTAACTGCCATTACCGAGAAAAAATTCAAAAAGCCCTTCAGTGAAAACTTTGCATATTGGTGGAGACAATGCGAACTCTTTTTCTCTGGTGATGAACAGAATCTGCCATCAGATCTTCATCTTTTAGGGCGAGTAACTCTTATAGATGAACTTAACGGTGTTACATTACGTGGGGCAGCAAAGAAACAGGCCTTTTTACAGGAACTTCCATTGGATGATGTCTTAATTGATACATTTATTGAGGCATGTTCAAACGCAGTTCTTATTTTGCGTATTAATCTCGCACTCGAATTGCAAACCGGCCTTCGGGAACGGCTGATTGCTCAAGGGCGTTTTTCCTTTGATGACCTAGTTGTATCTCTTGCAAGAGCACTCGATGGGCCGCGTAAAAAAGAATTACAGCGTGTTTTGGCCAGTCGTTTTGAGGTCGCTTTGATTGATGAGTTTCAGGATACGGATGCTGCTCAGTACCGTATCTTTTCCAGCCTGTTTGGAGGAAAAGCAAAAAAACACTTTCTGTATCTTATTGGTGATCCTAAACAGGCTATTTATAAGTTTCGCGGAGCAGATATTGCCGCCTATTTTCAGGCCAGAAAGTCTGCTGATTATCTTTTGGGTTTAGGCAAAAACTATCGATCTAACCCTTTGCTGGTTGCTGCCGTTAATAACCTGTTTTTGCAGAAGAAAGATGCTTTTGTCAGTCGGGGACTTGAATATAACCAAGTGGAAGCAGCTAAAGATTCTGATTGCTGGCAATTGATCCAGGATGGAAAACAACAGGCGGCCATGGTTTATTGTGCTCTTGAATCTCCCGATGAAAACGGGGTGAAGCCATGGACATCAGGCAAAATCAGAGACCGCCTAGAGCTTTATACTGTGGCAGAAATAAAAAAACTGCTTGGTGGCGGAAATCTCATTACAGATACTGGCGAAAAGAGAGCTGTGACGGCTGG
>DAOVZA010000259.1 GCA_030635405.1 Desulfocapsa sp. | reverse complement strand
GGGACAAGAGGATTTCGCCTACCTCCATTTACTTAATCACACCTAGAATGTTTTTGATAGAAATTTGGGGAGAAATCGGGAGGGAACCAGTGGCAATCTTAACCATTTAAGCAAACCTGCGATTTAAGATGTTTCCTGATTCTTCTCAAAATCGAGAATGGAGCGGCAACTGCTCACTCTGAGAAATCAAAATGAGAGGTAAACAGCTTGAACGCTAACATAAACTAACCCAGTAACGCTAACTTCTTTTGACCCACCTTATGCGCAAGAGAAACAGAGTACGCACTACTGTTTTGAAACTGAAATTCTGATAGAAGAAATAGAAGAGAGGGATTTGCTACCATCGATTGACGGAGCTATATTGGGAAGGCGTTTCTATGGGAAATAGTGATCTGATCTGTGACAGCTAGGAGAGAGCTACCTGTAGTAACCCTAATCTGAGTCCAGAGAGCTGTGACGAAGAGATGATCCATCTATGTTGACTACTGTGCATCTGTGATAGAGGCGATCCAGCAGTGCGTCAACCATATCTTTTGGCTGCAGGAGTTGATACCAGTCATCCGGTTCAAGGTTGGTGGTGATTATGGTGGACTTTCCAGCCTCATAACGTTCCTTCATGAGTTTGAAGAAAGCGTTCATCTGTTCTTTGTTAAGGGTAAGATATCCGAGTTCGTCCAATAGTAAGATGTCATAACGGCAAAGGGCGTTTAGCAGCTTGACAGTTGTTCTATCCGCAAGGGAGGCATAGAGATCATCAAGAAGTCGCTGCACATCATAAAAACGTCCTCTGGCACCGGAGATCAATGCCTGGCGTAATATGCCAACAGCCAAACCACTTTTCCCGACACCGGTTTTTCCATGGAAGATGATGTTCTCTCCACGTTGCAGGAAGTCGAGTCCTGCAAGTGTCATGATCTGATTTTTATTCACTCCTGGTTGTTCTTCGAAGGGAAAGGAGTTGAGAGTCCAGTCCCATGGCATTTTCGCATTTCTAATGCGATTTGTTAAGCTCCTTTCCTGCCGAAATCGCAATTCTTCCTGAAGTAAATTAACAATAATCTGCTGAATTGAAGCACCGTCCTCAACAAGTTTTATTTGCGGATCTATAACCTTTGCCATTCCCTTGAATTTCAATTCTTCAAGGAGTTCTGTTATTCTCTGTTTCATAACTCGAAGAATTCTCCTGCTGTATTGTTGAGGATGATTGTTTCAACTCTGGCAAGATCGTAAAGCCCATATTGCTGAGCAGTCTCAATTCCTTTGATAAATGCTTCTTCCGGATAGCTCCGTTGCAGGTTAAGCAGACGACGCAGATTCAATACTCCACGGCCTCTGCTTTTCTCTTTCAGATGCTTAATGTAGTGATCCAGGATGTCATTCTTACCAGTAAGCAGCACTTCTTCTTTTGGTGGCTCGGTAAGGGATGATTTTCGGGTAAGTGGGGGATGGTGTCCCGGGAGTGTTGTTCTGCTGTTGCGTTTATCCAGAACACGTTTATGTTCTGCAACTTTATCGTGTTTATTATAAATCACTACCTTGTCCCAGTGTTTCTGGACTTCGAGCTTGTCTCCAACCAGTTTATGGGGCACAGAATAGCGATTTGTTTCGAGATGAATATATCCTTCGATATCAACAACCCGGTAAAAGCTTTTGTACACAGGAGGTGCTACGGGAGGCAAATCAGAAAGGTATGGCTTTTCTATGACATATGCTGCATCGGGACTCATCCCAAGAGAACGTTTATGTTTGGGATTTGAGACGTTGCTACACCACTGTTCAGCCTGTCTGTTTAGATCGTCCCAGTCTGCAAACGTTCTACCGGGAATGAAATTATGTTCGATATAATGAAATGGGCGCTCTACACGAGCTTTTCGGTTGGGATCATTCAGCCAGTGGGCTACGAATTGCGTGTTGTAAATCCGTCCGAAGTGCTCCATTTCTGACGTGATGATGGCATCCGGGCCTATGCCGGAGGCTAGAATCACGTGAGTATTGTCGATAATGCATTTTCCGGCAGTTCCCCCCAGATACGAAAAAGCGCTAGCCAAGAAGACTCTGCATTCAAAACGGGTGAAGCAGGGGTAGTATTGGACGTAGATCCTTCTGCTGTAGGAGAGAACCAAAGCGGCACATTGAGCTTTCGTTTTTTGTGTGCCAAGTATTATCGTATGGGGAGAAGTGTCATGCTGCATCTCTTCTCCCGGTTCAAATACATATCTGCCGGCTCTTTTTTTCTTTTTGGAAGCAATCTCCTGCTTTCTGATAAGCCAGGTCAATGTTTGGTAAGGGATTGTAATGTCGTAGCGTAACTCCAGTTCCTCCTTTATCCTGACAGCATTTCCCTTGCACTCGCGAAACAAGTCTTTCACAACAGGGACATGCTGCACATATTGTGATTCCCTTGGAGAAAGAGGGCTTTCACCCATCTTGATGACATCTCTTACGGTATTCCTGGACACCTTTAAGATACGACTGATTTTGCGTATACCAACGCCTTTCTCTTTCATTTCAAGGATGGTCTGTCGATATGCTGGCGTTAGCATTGCCCCTCCGCTTCTTTTTTGAGATCAACGATTATTTTTTCAGCATCAGATAACCACACCTGACACCTGTGGCGATTATGGCTATCTTGATTCGGGTAAAGCACATCTTCTGAGGTTGCCTTAAGACGTCGCAGAATATGACAAACAACACTTATATTCTTGAACCATTTGCCCTCCGGGCCTTCCTCCATCTGTTTCCCTGTTTGTCTTTTTTCCTGCTCTTGTATCGTTTTCACAAACAGGGCCGGATCAGCAATGATTCGCTTCCGTACGGTTCTGTTTGATTTACCATAATGTTTATACAGACTGACAAGTTCTCTGGTAGAAAGCGGGTCTTTCAGTATCTTTCTGGTAAGATCAAGGCAATCCTGTTCGTTGGCGCGCGCCAACGGTACAAAAACTCTACTTGCTGCCCAACTGGAAAGCTTCCCGGTCATGACTGCATGGTGCACTTCTTCAGGGAGAGATTCAAGCAGATCGAGACGACGTTTCACCCAGCTTTTATCTCTTCCCAGGCGTTTAGCAATTTCAGAGAAAGAACAGGTGAAACGACTACGCAGTTCCTGGATTAAAGCTGCCTGTTCAATGGCTTCCAGTTTACGCTCGTTGCTCTGTACAAGAAGAAAAAAAAGCGAGTCAGATTCACCATCACTTACTAATTGAAGTTTAATACTGTCATGACCACAGGCCGTTAATGCCAAAAGGCGCTTATAGCCATCTATCAGAATATATTTTCCTTGCTCTGCTACTGCCAATGCAGGGACTATTTGTCCATATTCCTGAATGGAATTCTGCAGGCTCAGCAGAGTTTTATCATTGTTTATTCTGGTGTGCTTATAACGGAGATCCAGTAAGTGGAAATCTATTTCCTGAATTGATTTTGTGGTTTCCATAGTGCTGTTGTATCAGGAAATCAGCCGGAAATATATCTAGTCCTATCTTTACAATCAATATGGAATGCTGCTTATCCATCTGCAATTGCGACAATTTCCACAATACACTCGTCTGTCTTTGCAATAGTGCCTGAATGGATGGGAGTTATCCTGTATCTTCCTGTTCCTATAGGGTTTGTATGAATTGACTCGTCTGTCTTTGCAATCTTTGATTCTGCAGGAAGTTTGGGGCGGTTTTGGTTTCTGATCCTTTGTTGGTTACGATTTTTCTTTGTATAATCCGGGTGGCGGGCACGATACTCTTTCCAGTAATTCGGGTTCTTTTCTTCCCATCTTTGTTGAGCTGCTTGTCTGGCCGCACGGTAATCGGCATCAGTAGCCAACTTCTTTCTGTTCCATTCATTTTTTCTGGCTTGCTGACATGCTTTTTTTGAACAATACGTTTGCCGGGGAACCTGTGGACATGGAGTAAAAAAAACACCACAATCTTTATTCTGGCATCGTTTACGCTTAACCATTCGCTATCTCCTCAATCTGAAATCGATTTAGGAAATATGATGAAATTGTTGTTTTGTGGGAAGAGTTCTTTTTAGATGAGAAAAAGGATGAGGTGTGAAAAAGATACAGGCGGGTGGGTCAGTTTAAGTTAGCAGAGGTGGGTCAATTCTGATTAGCGGTGAAG
>DAOVZA010000311.1 GCA_030635405.1 Desulfocapsa sp. | reverse complement strand
TGATCGGAATATGGGATGATTTGACTGATGAATGAATAGAAGCTGGTATAAGCCGTTATCTTGTCATAGAAGGCTTCTTTGTGATCTTCATCAAGAGCGTTGAAGCGATCTACAGCAGGTGCAATCATTTTTTCCATGCGTGCATGGTCAGATGGATTCTGCTTGTACTGTGGAAGGTAAAACACATGGCAAAATACGACCACTTCCGACCAGAGATATACCTGTAATGCGTTCAATTCATGTTTAAGTAACTCAAGGTGATTGGGATCAGATGGTTCTTCAAGAGTGGTTGCATTGTAATAAGGCTTGAATGCCTTGTAGATGTCTTCTGATTCATTCACAAAATCAAGAACAAAGGGTGGTTCTTTGCCTGCACTTGTTCGGTTTAACCGTGATAGTGTCTGTACTGCCTGCACTCCATCCAGCCGCTTGTCCACGTACATGGCGCATAGAAGGGGTTGGTCAAATCCTGTTTGGTACTTGTTGGCGACTAAAAGCACCTGATAATCGGATGAATCAAATTTATCCGGCAGCTGCGATTCCGAGATATTCTTTCCGGTAACCACATCAATATTCATGGAAGGTTCGGTATATTCTATTTCAGTATCCGGGTCTTTCACAGTACCTGAGAAAGCGACGAGTGGTCTTATGTCAGAATAATGATTCTCTTCGATATACGTCTGGAATGACAGCATGTAACGTACTGCATGAAGTCGCGATCCGGTAACAACCATGGCTTTGGCGCGTCCGGCAAGTTTGTGTTTTACATGATCACGGAAGTGCTCAACTATGATTTCAATCTTCTGTTCAATGTTATGCGGATGCAGAGCCATAAACTTGGCAAGTTTTTTCTTTGCCTTTTTTTTCGGCATGGCTGGGTCATCTTCAACGCTTTTAACTAATTTGAAGTAGGTCTTGTAGGTGGTATAGCGTTGAAGCACATCAAGAATAAACTCCTCTTCAATTGCTTGTTTCATGGAATAAGTATGGAAGGCTTCTGGTTTTCCACTTGCACCTTTTCGGCCAAAAAGTTCCAGCGTTTTCCCTTTGGGTGTAGCGGTAAAAGCAAAGAAGCTCAGGTTTTTCTGTCTTCCACGTGATTCCATAACTTTATTCAGGCCATCTTCCCAGTCCAGCTC
The DNA here is from genome assembly GCA_030635405.1 of Desulfocapsa sp. The sequence goes on along the minus strand of DAOVZA010000311.1, from coordinate 2,436 downwards.
GCTCTCTTCGGTTCCCTGGTCTGTGCCAGCTCCCAAAATACGTTTAAGCTCGCGTGCAGTTTCACCTGTCTGGCTGGAATGTGCTTCATCGACAATCACCGCATATTTTCGGGCAGCTATGGCATCCTGCCACTCTTTGGCTTTGGTAATCGCGGCTTCATCAGGATTGTCCAGATTATCAGCACCAGCAATATGTAAAAGCCCACGAAGAACAAAGGGGAATTTCTGCAGGGTGGTTATTACAATCTTGGTTCCATCGACCAGGGCTTCCGCAAGCTGAAGGGAGTCATTATCAATCGCCTTGACGACACCCTGGGCATGTTCTATCTGGTAAATGGCGTCCTGTAACTGTTTGTCGAGTACGCGGCGATCCGTAATGACCACCACACAATCAAAAATCTTTGTATCGGTTGCGGTATGAAGACTGGACAGACGGTGAGAAAGCCAGGAAATGCTATTGGTTTTACCACTTCCTGCGGAATGCTGAATCAAGTAGTTGTTTCCTGCCTGTTCTGTGCCGGTATTACGCACCAGGCTTCGGACGGCATCAAGTTGATGATACCGTGGGAAGATCATGGTTTCTCTGGTTACTTTCTTGCGACCGCCTGCGCCGTCGTCAACGGTTTCTTCACTGGTTTCCAAAAAGATAAAACTACTAACGATATCCAGAAAGCTCTCGCGCTCAAGCACATCTTCCCAGAAGTATCCGGTTCTATGACCTGAGGGGTGCTGAGGGTTACCTTTACCACATTCAATTTCACTGGGGGCACTTCCACGATTAAAGGGCAGGAAGACGGTTTTCTCTTTGTTGAGTCGGGTAGCCATATAGACTTCATCCGGATCAACAGCAAAGTGTACAACTGCTCCTTTGATAAACTGAAATAGCGGAGAACTTGGATTACGGTCATTCTTGTACTGGGTGATTGCATGTTTCCAGGTTTGTCCTGAAGCCGGATTTTTCACTTCCATGGTGGCAAGTGGTATGCCATTTAGGGAAAGAACCATATCGACTGTGCTGGAATCTGTGGGATGACACGCAACCTGACGGGTGGCATGGAGCTTGTTTTTTTCAAACAGTTCAAGGGTTTCTTTGACCAGTCCATGGGCTGGTTTGAAATAAGCAAGCTTGAATGTTTTTCCATAGAATTTGAAGCCGTGGCGGATGATGTGCAATGTTCCCTTAGCATTGCGTTCTTTAACAAGGGTCTCGATCAGTTTTGCGGACAGTTCATGACTATGGAGTTTTTCCATCTGCGCCCAGAGGTCAGCCTGGGTATCTTTGATGAAGGCAATGACCTGATTCGGGAAAAGAGCTTTGTTTTTATCCCATGTCTGATTTGAGCCGGAAATCCAGCCCCGTGCGGACATGGTTTCCTGTATGTAGGCTTCAAAGGCTTCTTCGGTTGTTGCTTTCATTTTAACTCCTATGCATCGAACACTTTAAATTTCAGCCATTTTGCCAATCCATCAAGATCAGGGAAAAGCTGTTTATCAAACACTCCATATGTTTCAAGTTCTGTCCGTATATTTTTCCTGCTGTCTTTATCAATGAGGATTTCTATGTAGTCGGTTTTTGGAATTACTTCTATCGGCTGATGGCAAGCCAACAGGACCCCGTCCTGCGCTCGGATACGCGGAGAAACATGCGGAGGATCGTAGATGACGTTGTGAGTTATGTCAAATGGTGAAATTTCCAGATTGAGAGCTAATGATTTAATTTGCTCAACCTGAATATGGTTTTTTCTCCGTCGATAGGCGACTGCATCACTTTCCATTTTTTGACGAGAATCGTCTTGTTTATTCCGTAAGAGTTCTTCAAAATCAAAAAGTGTTTTTGTCATCAAGGCGTAAACCGCACTCGTTGAGCCATCATGCTCCGGATTGCGGACTGCAAAATAGAGTGCTACCAGTGGGTTCCGTGTCAGATCCAAGAATCGAGTTGGTAAACCATGATGCTGAGCCAAGGCGAGTACTTCCCAGGAATTTCGTGGTATGGATGCCACATTGGCAATGACTTGATTTTTGAAAATATCGTGAGACCTTTTTTCGTTTTTAACAAAATCCTCAAAAGATGCAACTCCAGCCATTGGAACCCTACCAACCGAAGGAATTAGCTTGTATTCAGGATCATTTGCAGGTTTACTTTGCCCACGATAAAGCGCATTTTTTATTCCGGGATCAGAATCAAAAAGTGTGAGGTACTGACTGATAGACTTTATATCTGAAGAGCTCATACCGCCTCCCGCACATCAATTTTCCCCGTAACCGCCGAGCTTATCAGTGCTGTCCGGTATTCTTTGAGCTGTTCGATAACAGTACCCACCTTGGCGGATAGTGTGTCAATCTTCGCTGTCTCACAGTCGAGATAGGCGGCAATGGCTTGCTGTTCGGGGAGAGGGGGAAGAGGAATTGAAATGAGGCCTATTTCCGATGCAT
>DAOVZA010000222.1 GCA_030635405.1 Desulfocapsa sp. | reverse complement strand
CCTTGCACTGTTATGGGCTCTAGCAAATCTTTTTGTTACAACATTTTCATCCGGAAGTTTCGCTGCTCTGCTGATCCTCTTTTACCAGAGAAAAGAAATAGCCACCAAAGCAGACACATTTTCTGAGACACAACAACGTGCTATAAAACCAATAAGTAGATTATTGTTCTTCATACTTCTTCTTGCAGGTACTGGAATTGCTATCCTTGCCGGATTTTTTCTCTTAAAAGGCGTTCCGGCAGACAACGACGCCATGATCATTGCCCATCGTGGAGCCGCCGGTAAAGCTCCTGAAAATACTCTCACTGCCATGAGTCATGCCATAAACGATGGTGCCGATTGGCTCGAAATCGATGTACAGGAGAGTATTGATGGAGAAGTGGTTGTAATCCACGACAGTGATTTTATGAAACTTGGAGGGAAGAAGTTAAAAGTCTGGGAAGGAACCCTCGAAGAAATCAAAAAAATTGATGTGGGAAGCTGGTTTAACAAAGACTTTTCTGCTGAACGAGTACCAACTCTGGCTGAACTGCTAGAGCTTGCAAAGGGCAAATGTAACGTTCTCATTGAGCTCAAATATTATGGCTACGATGAGCTCCTGGAACAACGCGTTGCAGATATTGTAGAACAGGCCGACATGGTTAATAACGTTGCTGTCATGTCCTTAAAATATGAAGGTATACAACGGTTCAGAGCACTTCGCCCGAGCTGGACGGTTGGTCTGCTCTCATCAAAGGCCATTGGGAAAATTTCAGATCTGGATGTGGATTTTCTTGCAATCAACATGGCTGCAGCGAAACCCGCATTTATAAGACGAATTCATTCAGCTGGCAAAAAGGTTTATGTCTGGACGGTAAATGATCAGATTTCCATGGCCCAAATGATGTCACTCGGAGTGGATGGCCTTATCACGGATGAGCCTGCACTGACATATGAAGTTCGCACCAAAAACGCAACACTCTCTCCTGTGGAAAGACTTATCTTACATACAGCAATACTTTTACAAGCGCCAATTCCACAAAATATCTACCGTGATCAATCACCATGAAAAGTTCAATGATAAAACTCATTTTAGTAGTTGTTGCCATACTGCTAGCACTCTTTGTTCTCTTTGCCCTGCGCGATAAAGATAATGAATCCATCGCGTCAATACTTGCTGATGCTGACAAACTTGAACGGCAGCTGGAAATGGGTCGTCACCAGAAATTACAGGCGGTAAAAAGCAGACCGAAAAACAGTCTTTCAGAATTCATAACGGACGGCTGTAGTGGAGGTCTGTCTGTGGGGTGGGAGTATCTGGCGACCAAGGTTCCTGAATTTAAAGATACCCATGGCAATAAACCCGCCTGGCAATCATGCTGCGAAACCCATGATCTGGCATATCATTCTGGGGGAGCAAGAACAGATACCTCAGAGATGAGCTTTGAGGCACGTCGAAAAGTGGATATTGACTTAAAAGAATGTGTCATAGAAACCGGAAACAAACGAAGCAATGAACTCACAAAAGAATATAATATTTCGGACAAGGAGCTCCAAACTATATACACTGGCATTGCCAATATGATGTATGGAGCAGTACGTATTGGTGGAATGCCATGTACTGATCTCCCCTGGCGTTGGGGATTTGGATGGCCCGAGTGTAAGTAATCCCTGTTAAACCAAAAAATCAAACCTAAAAACCTATTCAGAAAACCCTATGAAATTGAAAAACATACTCTTTATACTTCCGATTCTTTGTCTTCTCATTGGACAGACAACACTAGCAGGACGTGCCCCTCTAAAGACTGTCTCCGCAGAACCTTACGCGTCTGCATTCGTGATTGATGCCGATACGGGAGAGACCCTCTTTTCTAAAAATCCCGATCTCCCTGTTTACCCGGCTAGTACTTTAAAGCTCATGGTACTCCTTGTCATCCTGGAGCAGATTGAACAGGGACACTTACAACTCGATGAAATAGTTCAGGTTACAGTGGAAGCTTATAAGATGGGTGGTTCACAGGTATATCTCGACCCTAAGGAACAGTTTCCACTTGAGGAACTGCTCTATGCTTTAATGATTCAATCTGCAAATGATGCTGCTGTTGCACTGGCCAGTCATGTTGCGGGATCAAAGGAAGCCTTTGTTGCCTTAATGAATAAAAAGGCTAAAGAACTGGGTATGAAAAACACTACATTTCACTCCGTGCACGGTTTACCACCATCAAAAGGACAGAAAGTTGATGTGACCACCGCTCGAGATTTTGCCATCTTAAGTCGTCATTTAAGCAAACTGCCTGAGGTGTATAAATATACGGGAACCAAAGTAAGAGATTTTCGCGACGGTGAATTTATTATGCGCACCCACAACCACCTGCTTGATAAGGTTATTGGCTGTGATGGTTTTAAAACGGGATACTTCACTAAGGCCGGATTCTCCATTTCTGCAACAGCGCAACGCAAGGGAGTACGGCTCATTGCAATTGTTATGGGGAGTAAAAATAGAAAGGTTCGAGATGCACAGGCCATCGCCTTGCTCAACAAAGGTTTTACACAGGTTCCACCACGACCAAAAAAAGTGATAACACCTGTTGTGCCTGCTATTCAAAAAAATCCAGTTTTAACTGCTTCCGAAGACAATAACATGGCTCCTGTTGTCAAGTCAGAGACAAAAACAATGGCGGAAAAAGAGGACAATGGTTGTTGGATGAAATTTTTTATTGGAATAGTTGTTGGCTTTCTCCTCTACGGAGCATTTGATTTCTTTCGGATCAAGAAAAGCCCCAGGAATTATCGACGAGGAAATAAACTCTCTTAACACAATTTCCATACTGGACAAATCAACAAAGCTATACTATTGTTTACTTAAATAGTATCAATTCTCAAACATACATTCTAAAGAGGCATTTTATGATCGTTACAGATTGGATTCATACACTCGCAGGATTTTTTATCCTGCTCACCATGGCACTTGGTATAGATTGTGGCCCTAACCCATTATTCCTGCACAAATACTGGCTTTTTGGTACTGCATTTGTTGGGCTGAACCTGTTTCAGTTTGGCTTCACCAAATTTTGCCCATTAGGGCTGATCTTAAAAGCACTTGGTATTCCTGAAAAAAGATAACAAAACTGCTATAGCAATTTCACCGAAACTCAGCATTTTCACAAGATTTTGTTGAGTTTCGGCACGAGCCTTCACTTCAAGTCATTTTTGCACCACAGGAAAGCTGCCAGCAACATTCCGTATGTGAGCATGTTTTTTCTTTCTTAAAGCAACCTGCATTTCCTTCTTTTTCCTGAATCATCCATACAAGATCATTGAGTTTCATCCCTTTACCATCAAGACCTAATCCTGCTGCTTTTTTTCTGGCATAGGCCGCAAGAGATGGCCCCTTTAACAGCTTTTCCTTCTTTCCTTTTTTTGCCATCTTATCCTCCTTGTTTTAAGTTGTTTGCAGTTGACATTAAATCGGTAGAATATGCATTTCCTCTCTGGTTTTGTGCACTCCACTTAACACCTGCCCACTACGTCCATCAATTGAAATCGGATCACCAAACTTAATCACGAAATCCCCAAGCTCGCAATATTGACCGGTTTCATATACTTTTAAATGTTTACAGCCAACAATGCATGTTTTTTCCAGACGAACAGCAACCACAGAGGCATGGGACGTCTGCCCTCCCCTGGAAGTAAGCAATCCTTCTGCCATGTCAATTACCTTAATATCTTCTGGTACCGTATCCGCACGAATCAGAACCAGTGGAATATCAGGATCCGTTCGTCTCAGTTCCTGAATATTTTCTTCAGTAAATACAGCAAAACCAGAAAATGCTGACCCTGAAACCCCAATCCCCTTACCAAGATATGCCTTTTTCACAGCTTCAGCATCAGCAAAAACCTGAAACCTCTCCTGCTTCTTAATGGTTATCATATCACGTGTTTGCAGAAGATACAGCTGATCAGCATCTGGCCCCTCGAAGGTAAATTCAATCTCCTGCGGATTCCAGCGTTTATCGTAGACCAATTCTCTTGATATAACAAGAAGCTCCCTATAGATATCAGGATAGCGAACTTCAAGTGTTTTATCCACATCCCTGCCATCAAGCTCAGCCTGTTCCACCGAAATCGGATAACTGGTTACCAGTCCGGACACAATATCCTCACCCTGATCACCATAGGCATAATCCCCCCATAGAGCAACACGTTGCACCTTGCGATAGGGATGAGCCGTAAACAGTACACCCGATCCGGATGACTGACTTTTGTTACCGTAGACCATGGCCTGTACGATAACTGCAGTTCCCCACGAGTCAGAAACATCCATGATTTTAAGCGGACTACCATGTGTTTCATCAGCTAAAACATAGGTGTTTCCTGAGGCATCGAGATAACCGGCATGGTTATATCCCTGGCCGGGATAGTCAGTAAGCGACCCCAATAAAACCGGATTTTGCGTATCAGCGAAATTCCAAACCTCCAAAGAACTGTTCCATCCTCGATTTAAAAAAGCAGTATCATTTCGCACAAAAATATCGTGTACATCCGTACCAACATGCATGTCGTATAAAAACTCAGGGTTAATTGGATCTTCGAGCGATAAAATCCGCAATCCTATAAATGACCCCGTAGGCGGAT
>DAOVZA010000278.1 GCA_030635405.1 Desulfocapsa sp. | reverse complement strand
GCAAACATGGAGATCATGTTGATACTGCCATCCATAAAGAAGAGAATAAGAAAGGAACCAATGATGGAGATCGGTACGCCCATGGAAACCCAAAATGCAAGACGTGGCTCAAGAAATAGGCCTAGAGTGAGGAGTACCAAACAGAGGCCGAGTGCACCGTTGCCAAGGAGGAGTTCCATTCTGTCTTTATAAAGTTCAGATCTATCTCGGTACGCTGTGAGTTCTACAGAAGGTGGTAGGGTAGGGATTCGTGAGTCGAGATAAGTATGGACAGCATTTGAAATTTCAATTGGTGTCTGGTCACCGGTCCGATAGATATAGAGCAGAGCCGCACGTTTACCATTATACCAGGCCTCACGGTCGCTTTCCTCGAATCCTTCGTGAATATCGGCAATTTGCTCAAGAGTAAGCTCGGTTCCATCCTCTCTGCTTAAAAGAACAAGGTCTGAAAATTCGCTGGCAACTTCCCTTCGTTCGGAGGTTCGTAACAACACTTCGCCACCCTTGCTCTTTATACCACCTGCAGGAACATCCACAGCCTGTTCTCTCACAATGTCTGCTACTTCTTCAAGGCTGAGATTGTGGGCTCGGAGTACATCCTGCGAAACCTCAATGGAAAGTTCCGGATCACGGGTTCCGTTCAGATCAACCTGTGTTACTTCGGGGAGATCAAGGAGTTCGGTTCGAATTGTTTCCACAAGGCTAAATAGAGAACGTTCATCCAGATCACCATAAAGAGCCAGACGAAGTACTTCACGTCTTCTGGTTTTAAGACTTACAAGGGGTTGTTCAACATCACCTGGAAAGGTGGTAATTCTATCAATGCCATTTTTAATATCCTGAAGGCTGCTGTTTGGATCAGCACCTGAGAGCAGCTCAACACTTATCGATGCCCGGCCTTCCTGAGCAACTGATGTTACCCGCTCAACATTTTCTAGAGCACGGATTTCTTCTTCCACAGCAAGAACAATGCCCTCTTCAACCTCTTCAGGGCTAGCACCAGGGTAGCGGACTGAAACACTTATAATATCGAGATCGTAACTTGGGAACACCTCTTGAGTGATCTTACTTGCAGCGATCAGACCACCAATAACCAATAGAAGCATTAATAGGTTAGCAGCCACAGAATTACCTGCCATCCAGGTGATCAGGCTCTGTTTTATTGGAGAGATTTTGTTCATGGGAGTGTCAGTAATCCCTATTTACTGGTCTTATCAGCGCGGATTTGCATTCCAGCAACTGGAGAAACAAGACGGCTGGTAATAATTGCTTCATTCAATGCCTTGTCAGAAGTAACAAGAACCTCATCAATACGCCGCCACAGAACTTCAACCTTACGAATAGTAAGCCTGCCTTTATCTGTTATCAGCCATAGTTCATCATTTTCACGCAGTGCAGCACGGGGAATGGTATATACGTTATTCAACATCCCGGCATTGAGTAAAACCTTCACGTAGCTGCCAAGCAGGATTTTTCCTTTTTGTTCAGATTCATTCAGGTTAAAGGGATCGTTTATTGTAACCAGTAGTCTTGCCATACGGCTTTTAGGGTCAATATCCGGTAGCAGCTTAAAGAGTGTTCCTTCATGCAGGGTAGGCTTTCCGCCGTATCCTTTATCGAGAACAATTTGTGCTGTACTGCCATTGTTTCCTGTTTGGTCTGGGAACGTCAGTCTCTCAAGTAAAGAGAGAGGTACCGACACCTGAACCCAGAACTGATCTGTGGCAACAAGGGTTGCAATTGAGGTCTGTCTTCCGACAAACTGCCCTTTTTCAACTGATTCTTTCAAGATAAGACCATTGAATGGAGCACAGATAGTGGTTCTCTTTTCAGCAAGCTTTGCTGCTGCGAGACGGCTCTTAGCGGCTTCAAGAAGAGCGTGAGTATTCTTTAAATGTGGTTCACGAAGTGCAAGATGTGTACTCACTTGAGCATTACCAAGCTCTTGTTTGAGAAGTTGCCATTCCTCTTTTGCAATGATTTGTCTACCTTCTTCAACTTCAAGCTCATATCGTGCTGTGGCAAGCTCAGCTAGTCGTTCATTTGTTTGTAATTCATAATCAAGAGGATCAATTTGAATAAGCAGGTCGTTCTTGTTTACAATACCTCCTGGTACGAGATCTGGGTTTTGCTCAATGATACGTCCTTCCACTTCACTCTGTAATTCAACCAGTCTGGCTGGAATAACCGTACCTGCAGCTTCGAAAGTTATTGATTCATCACCTTGTGCGACCTTTATGGTTTTCACCATTGGGACAGGACGTTGAGGTTTCATTTTTTTTGTTTGCGGCTTATTTGCGTAAAACCAGAATGATACCGCAGCAGCCAAAGCCAGAATAAGAAATGAAATGAAAGTTTTCATAAGGGTAGTTTATTGTATTCTCAAGGGTTCGATTGTGAGAGCATAGGAATTTGCACTTAAAACATTACCGCCAAGTGCTCTATAGAGAAGAATGCGATAAGAAAGATGTTCTTGCTGGCGTCGCAGGATATTCATTTCCAGATTTTGAAATGAGACCAGAGCTGTGAGTACCGGGAGATAATCGGTGATGCCTTGAATATAGCGGCTCCGACTTTCACGCAGTGTTGCTTTTGAAATAAGAAGTTGTTCGGTTAGGGCAGTGAGTAGTTGATCGTGTTTACGTTCCTGCCAGAGTGTGTTTTCAACTTCTTCAATGGCTAGCAGGTATCTCTTTGAGTAGAGAGCTGCTTTTTCTTCAACCATGGCTTTCTGTCTTTCCACCTCACTCTTTTTAGCTCCCCAGTCAATAATAGTTGCGAGTGCATCAGCAAAAATAGAGGTGATAAAATCTCCACTTATAATTCCTGCAGATCCGCCAATTCGTAGAGATGGTAGGCGATCAGCAACTGCTTCTGCCACCCGGTAGTCAGCGGCCACAAGTTCTCGCTGGAGCATGCGAAGATCAGGCCTGTTTTGGAGAAGATCAGCAGGGATTCCAAGCAGTGGTAATGGTGGAATTTCCGGGAAGTTTTGCTGAAGAGTAAAAGGCACAGCTGAGGGAGATTGCCCAAGAAGTACACGAAGCCTGTTTTGTAAGATAATGACAGCAGCTTCGCTGAGTGGAATGTCAGCCTTAACGCCAGCAAGTATCTGCTTCTGTTGGTAGACATCCACTAGAGATGCGGCACCATTAGCAAAACGAAGTTTAATTATCTTAAGGGAAGTTGTGTTAGCCTCTATCTGACGTAGCAGTAATTGGAGTTGCAGATTTTGCACAACAAGCTGAAAATAGGTGTTTGCAACTTCAGTGCTAATCAGTAGGGCGATCGCCTGCAACTCATCTTCAGCTGCAAACGTTTCAAGTGATGCTGCCTTTGCAGATGAAGAAAGCCTTCCCCAGAGATCAACTTCCCATGTCAAATCTAATTGAATTCTGTTGCTGGTACTTTGATTACTGTCTTCATCCCACTCTGAGTCTGCGCCTATTCTTCCAGTAAGTGCTGGATACAAATGGGCATCGGTGAGATTTTGAAAAGAACGTGCCTGTTTCAGTCTGGCGAGACCTTCTTTTAGGGTGAAATTGTTTGCAAGAGCCTTCTCAATATATTCATTGAGAAGTGGGTCACTGAAGATCTTCCACCATTGAGAGATGTTCTCGTCAACGCTGGAAGAATCAAAGGTGTAGGTTGATTCAGAGAGGACTGAAGGCGTAACGTCATCCTGAACAGCATGGCGGCAACTCGATAATGAGCTAAGAAGGAACAGGCATAATAGAAGCCCATGGCTTTTTAGCAACAAACATCCATTGCGCATGGGCTGTTCTGTTCTGTGTTGTAAGAATGAAAACTCCAATACTCACCTTATGTGTGGTTTAACGACGACGTCCTCCGCCTCTATGGCCTCCACCACCGCTAAAAGAGCGGCCACTGGAACGGCTGAAGCTTTGTGTTCTTTGAGTTGCTCT
>DAOVZA010000349.1 GCA_030635405.1 Desulfocapsa sp. | reverse complement strand
GACAGGAAGAATGCAATCAGTTTTAAATAATATTGCAATTATAATGAATCTATGATAAGTCATAGTAACAGCTTGACAAAAATCGAAGTTGATATTATATTATAAAAAACGAATCAACGCAGACTAAATATATAGCGATGTATAGATCTAAAAATAGAACAAAAAGTTGCATAGTGTGGCTCAGTGTAATATTGTATCTCATTGCACCTCTGGGAGCTACAGAGGTGCTCGTATTGTGTTTCGGAGCTGACGGCCATATAATGGTAGAACCTGCTCCTATTGGTTATCATCAATGTGGGCACTCTTCACGTTCAACTCAGAAAGAGACTTCATGCAGACACTCAGCAAGTGAGAGTGATTTTAGCACTGGCAAATGTACTTCATGCATTGACATACCACTTTTTATTAATATTTTCGGCCGATGTAGTCGTCCTGTCCAGAATACAGTTCTGTTCATCAAGACACCTGCAATATTAACTTATCCATTTTTTCTATCTGCTTTTACAAATATTCTGCTTGGCAATTCCTTGCTTAAACCATTGATCCATGACCATTCAATGCTTGATTCCATCCGAAGTATTATCCTCCTGATTTAATCTCATACAAGTTCTTCTCTTATTACCCCTGGTTTACTTTCTAATTTACTTTCTGCATTAAAAATGCATAATGAGAAGTATCTTTATGTTATGACTTGAAAAACGATTTTTGGGAGGTTTTTTCTATGAATAAAAAATACTTGATGTCTTGCATAATCCTGTTGGCAGCTGTTTCTATTAGTTGTTCTGCTCATAATGTGGAAAGAGACTGGCCTGAGTCCAGCTCTTTGGGAAAAGATATTTCAACCTACCACCCGCCTTATAAGCCATCAAAAGATGCTGTGGTTTCCCCTCCTCAATTAGAAGAGCCGTCAGGGGTCATCTCCCTGAGGCAAGCACTATCTCTTGCTCTTATGCATAATCCAGAGCTGGCAGCATTCTCATTGGAGGTGCGCGCAGGAGATGCAAAGGCACTTCAAGCCAGTCTTTTCCCAAACCCTGAATTAGAAGCTGAAGTAGAAAATTTTGGTGGAACTGAAGAATGGAGTAGATTTGATGGAGCAGAAACCAAGGTTGTACTAAGACAGTTAATTGAAATAGGCGGTAAGCGTTCCAAAAGGACGAAGGTTGCTTCACTCGAGCGTGACCTAGCCGGCTGGGATTATGAGAGCAAACGTTTAGATGTACTAACAGAAGTTACTATAGCTTTTGTTGGCTTGCTGGCTACGCAAGATAATCTAACCTTAACGGACGATTTGGTAAAACTCTCCGAAAATGTTTTTAATACTGTTTCAGCAAGAGTCAATGCTGGGAAAGACTCTCCTGTTGAAGAAACAAAAGCTAAGGTAGCCCTGTCTATAATCAGAATAGAACAAGAACGAGCCAGAAGGGATCTTAAAACAGCTCAAAAACGTCTTGCTGCTACCTGGGGAAGTACAACGCCACTGTTTAAAAAAGTTAGCGGTGAACTCGAAGCGATTTCTCCAATTCCGCCCTTTGATGATCTGGTAAATCACGTCTCTAAAAATCCAGACTTAGCACGCTGGTCTTCAGAATTAGACCAACGCCAAGCAGCTTTGGATATGGCAAAGGCTGATCGGTTGCCGGATATTACTTTTGGTGGTGGTGTCAAATATCACGGCGAGGTTGACGACACAACCTTTATAATGAATCTTTCGATACCACTTCCTTTCTTGGACAGAAATCAGGGAGGAGTACTTGAGGCATCACATCTTCTTACCAAGGCTCAGGAAGAGCGCAGTGCTGCAGAAGTAAGTATCGTAACTGACATGCATGAGGCATATCAAAGACTTTCAGTTGCTTTTATTGAATCTAAAACCTTGAGAGATGATATATTGCCCGGAGCTCAAAGTGCATTTGACGAAGAAAATGAAGGTTACCGAGAAGGTAAATTTGGTTATTTAGATGTTTTGGATGCACAGAGAAGCTTATTTGATGCCAAGAAACAGTACATTGAGGCGTTGGAAGAATATCATAAAGCAGTAGCTGCAATCGAGCGTCTCATTGCTAAAAGCCTTAATCCTATCAAAAATAATGCAAAACAAAATTAAAAGGAGTTGGCAAAAGATGAAAACCAAAAATATCACCATACTTTTTCTTACATCTATAACAGTTCTATTTATTGTTGTTGCGAGTATCAGATATTTCAGATTAGCGGACAATGACGAACATATCCAGGATAAGCCTCAGCAGGAAGAACATGTTCACTATGAACCAGAAGTACATGAGGACCACTTACATGACGAAAATGAGATCCATGATGAACATGATCATGATGAATTAATACATGATGAGCATGAAGATGGTGATGATTGCGATAACGACGAGCATGAAGAACACATTGATGAAGATATTATCCACCTGACTGATGCGGAAATGAAGGGATTAGGCATTGAAATTGCCACCGCAAGTCCTGGAAAGTTGCAGATCCAGTTGAGTTTTCCTGGTGAAATTCGCATTAATGCTGATAAGATGGCAAACGTTGTTCCTCGTATGCAAGGTGTTGTTCGAGAAGTAAAGAAAAATTTAGGTGATACTGTTCGCAGTGGAGAAGTCATGGCGATAATAGAAAGCAGAGAACTTGCTGATGCACGTGCATCGTTTCATGCTGCCCTGGAAAGGGTTGCGCTGGCTGAGGCAAACTACAAAAGGGAGGAGAGGCTTTGGAAAAAGAAAATCACTGCGGAGCAGGAGTACCTTGATGCAAAAAAAGCTATTGCCGAAGCCCGTATTGAGTTAACATCGGCTGAGCAAAAGCTTCTTGCACTTGGTTTTTCTACTAAATATCTTAAAGATATTCCACACGATCCCAACGAAATATTAACAAAATATGAAATAATTGCTCCTTTCGATGGGAGGGTAATTAAGAAAGACATAACACTTGGTGAAGTGCTTAGGGAAGACAATGTTGCATTTATTGTTGCTGATTTGAGCACAGTGTGGGTGGATCTTAGCATTTATCAGAAAGATCTTCCTTTTGTAAAGCAAGGTCAACGTGTTTTGATATCTGCTGGCCTGGGCATTCCAGATGCTGAAGGTGTAATATCTTATCTGGGACCTATTGTCGCGGATGATACTCGTACGGCCCTTGCGCGAGTAGTACTCCCAAATGCAGAAGGACAGTGGCGACCTGGATTGTTTGTTACCGCACATCTTGTTGAAGAAGAAATACAAGTTTCCTTGCTCATTCCTAAATCGGCACTT
>DAOVZA010000391.1 GCA_030635405.1 Desulfocapsa sp. | reverse complement strand
GATCATCTTTGGTCAGTGCCACCAATCGTTCCACCTCTTTTAACAGCTGCCGAACATTTCCGGGCCATGGATATTCTTCAATAAGAGCCAGTAATTCAGGACTAAAACCCGGTACATTTTTATTGAATTTCTTATTAGTATCATCAAGAAACAAAAGTGCCAGAGGCAGAATATCCTCCCTTCGTTCACGTAAAGGCGGAATCTCGATCTCTACAGAAAACAACCTGAAAAACAGATCCTCCCGAAAATCTCCGTTTTCTACCTGTTTGGCAAGATTCCGATTTGTGGCCGAAATCAATCGTACATTATATTGTATAATTTCACTGCTACCAAGCCTTGACCCTTCCTGTTCCTGAATTGCCCGTAGGAATTTTGGTTGTACTACAATTGGCATTTCACCAATCTCATCTAAGAATAACGTTCCACCTTTTGCTTCTTCAAAACGCCCCTTGCGACGTCTGTCAGCTCCAGTAAATGCCCCTTTTTCATGACCAAAGAATTCACTTTCCACCAGTGCTTCAGGTAGACAGGCACAGTTCACCGGGACAAATGGGATACTATCTCCACTGCCATTTTCATGAATCATTTTTGCCACAAGTTCCTTACCGGTTCCGTTCTCTCCCTGAATCAAAACATTTACCGGAGTATCCCGAAGAACAGATACAAGGTTAAGGACTTCACGCATGGCATGACTTTCCGCAATAAAACGCCCCTCTCGAACAGCATCAAACTCTAAACGGGAAACTTCGTTGTCAAATTCTCTGGCAATTTTTGCAATTTTCTTTTTCAGCAGGATTGATTCAATGGAGATTGATAAATATCCGGCTATTTCTTCAAGATCTTTTTGGTTTTCTTTACCAAAAAATTCACTTTTAAGGCTGTTTAAAACCTGTATAACCCCAAGCACCTCATTACTGGCAACATTGTTAATGGGAGCGCATAGCGTATTTCGACTGTGAAACCCCGTCTGTTCATCAGCTTCCCGGTGATATCCGGTTTTGTCCCGAAGATCATTAACAATGACACTCTGTCCATTGGCCATGACCTGCCCAACGATACTTCCCTCCAAAGGTGCTTTAATAACACCTGCCTCAAGTTCTGTTCCGTACATTGAAAGTAGAGATTCTCGTTCAGGTTCCCTTAAAAAAATTGTACAGCGTTCCACCTGCATCAGCTTCGGAAGAGCTCTTATATAAAAGGCTATCATCGAGTTATAATCAGCAACCGACCAGCTGTTACTCACATGAGCAAGCCGATTCTGTAACGACGAAAAGTTTTTTACTAATTCCATACTTTACTATCCTCAGGACATATCCAAATACACGAAAACTTGTTTTCCACCGAAAACCAAGTTTACACTTTTGTACGATTTACGTAAATACTTTCTTTCAAAGGTTAATTATCTGAATCAGTGCGTTTCAATACAAAGAGCTGCAGCAATTTTAAAGAGAATCAAATACAAGGACACTTTTCCACAGCCCATCAAGTAAACTAAGTTGTCTATATCGTAACAAAACATTTTCCAACCCAAGCCACAGAAGAAACCTAACTAGTTCTATCCACATGATTTCAGACGATTTTATCCTTACACGCCACCACTGGTATAGTTATTGCTTTTGTTTCCTTACATAATTCTCATTATTTTTTTCATTTACAGGAAATACAATGCCAAACACATCTAAAAACAGCATTCCAGACAAGAAATCGCCCCATATTGGCCGCAACAGGCAGCCCCCTTCTCTATTGGCACAGCAACAACAAACTGAAAAACTTCTCACCCATGAAGAAGAAGTGCAATTTGCAAAAACAATTCGTGACAACTTTTACGAAATCATCCTAAATGTTCAAGGCATCAATTCAACTTCTCCTAAAATAATCCAGCTTCAAGAAACGATACAGGTTTGGGAAAAAAAAGATAACCCTATCAAACCTGGTAAGCGACGTCTGGACCATATAATACACACCCTTGAACATGTCTGCAGCACTACGCCCTATGACAACGAAACACACTATCTCTGCATGCAGTCAAAGACCCAGGCTCACGAAATTGAGACTGCAAAAGACAGACTTATCACCGCCAACCTGCGACTGGTCTGCTCCATTGCAAAGAAATATACTGATAAAGGGTTAAGCCTGGCTGATCTTGTTCAAGAAGGATGTATAGGATTGATGCGTGCCGTTTTCCGTTTTGACCACAACACAGGAAGACGCTTTTCAACCTATTCCTCATGGTGGATACGACAGGCCATCACCAGAGCAATACCAGAGAAAACTCGGACCATAAAACTTCCAGCCCATTTTCTGGTTTCACGCAATCATTTCAACAAAACATTTATCCATTTACGAAAACAGTTGGGTAGAAAACCCACCATGACAGAACTCTCGCAAGACACATACATGGATCACGCCAAAATGCTTTCCATCATCGAGACCAGTCTGGAGCCAGCTTCACTCGATGAGCCAGTTGGAGAAAACGATCAGAACTTAATGGGACTCATTGCAAACAAGACGGCTACTCTCCCTGATGACGTTGCCATAACAGCAGATCTTCACCGACAGATAGAAAGCGTTCTCCAGACATTGAAGAGCCGAGAAGCTCAGGTATTACGGCTTCGTTTTGGACTTGGTGGAAGACGCGAATATACCCTCGATGAAGTGGGAAAACAGTTCAACGTCTCACGGGAACGGATTCGTCAAATCGAACAGGAGGCATTAAAACGTCTCAGGCATCCTTCGCGCTGTGATCATATGCGCTGTTTTCTGGAAACCAACTAAAACGACCTGTTAGCAGTTGGCAGTTGGCGGTT
>DAOVZA010000205.1 GCA_030635405.1 Desulfocapsa sp. | reverse complement strand
TCAGATAGTGCAGCCCTTTGGGATTCATGTCAGGCAATATGGAAACCGTTTACAATTGCAGACCAAACGTTAATAACAGGAAAACTAATATGGAAAAGTTTGAGATAGACTATAGGGGTGACTGCTGACGTGGATTCAAAGATGTGCGGGCACGTCTAAAAAAAATGGTTCGAGGGCACAAATTTCAGTTTATTTGTGCCAAAGACATGGCAGGGAAGATGGATCGGGTGGTTCAGATCAATGGCGGGGTGATTCGTTCTAGGGAGCAAGGGCTGGATGGGACAGTTATCACAGTTATGAAGGCTGAATAACAAAAGGACAGCAAGAGATGCTGCCCTTTTGTAAATATTGCGATACTTGTTATTACCAGTTCTTTCTTTCTATTACAGCACCCTGAGTAGAAATCGTTATCTGCTCAACTGGTACGCTGGTACCAGCACGTTCAATGGCCTGTTTGATAATACCATTCATGGAAGAACAACAGGGAACTTCCATGATAAGAATAGTAAGGCTGTTCAATTGGCAATTTGCAATGATCTCACTGAAACGTTGAACGTAACTTTCAGCATCATCAAATTTAGGACAACCCATCATAACAACTTTTCCAGTGAGATAGTCGAGTTGAAAATTAGGTGCAGAAACGGCAGCACAGTCTGCAGCAACCAGCAGATCAGCACCTTGAAGAAAAGGAGCAGTTGGTGGAACAAGACGAATCTGTACAGGCCAATGGGTAAGTGAAGAGGTTCCGCCACCTGAAGACATTTGCAGTGGTTTGTTAGCAGTCTGACAAGGAGTTGGCGCAGCAAATGTTTTTAATTGTGCCGATGGACAACCTGATGCTTTGGGTGCTGTTTGTTGCTGAGCATCTTTTTGTTTTTCCAGATATTCTTCAACAGCTTCTTCGTCAAAATCTTCTGCCTCGCGTTCAATAATTTTCAGAGCACCTGTGGGGCATGCTCCCAGGCAAGCGCCAAGTCCATCACAAAGGTTGTCGGAAACCATTTTGGCTTTTCCGTCAACAATCACAAGGGAACCTTCTGCACAGTCAGGTACACAAAGTCCACAACCGTCACAAAGTTCTTCATCAATTTCTATAATTTTTCGCATTATTTTCATAGTGGTATCCTTATTTAAATGGAGTTGTTTTTGTTAGATGGTATAACGTATCACTTTGTCGCACAATAACCTTGACTTGAGTCAAAGGATGTTTGATTTGTTCATGGGCACTTAACAACGTTAGATGTCACGATTAAGGGCGTATACATAGGCCTCTACATTGTGAGTTTCATTGACTCTGACCGTAACAGTGACTCGCCTGTAGCCTTCACCTTCAAAATTGTCGAGCATTTACCAGTTTTTTGACAGATAATCCGAGGAAAAGAGGAAGCCTTCGACCTCGTCACCATCTTTTGAAGGGATGATTCCAGGGTAACCTTCTGAGCTTCCCCAACCTTCTTGAAGTAATGTTCCCTTTAATGTTGCAGCTTCCCAGGATCCGGGAATACCTTCCATAATTTTATGGTTGATTCGACCTGGTGCCAGTGTGCCGTAGATAAACAGTCGTTGCAAATAAGTTCCTTAAAACTTTTTTATAAAAGAGGAAACGCTTTTTTACCACTTTGAGTTTTAAATGAATCCTGACCATGTGAATCTGGATCTAATTTAAGATCTGCAAGAAGGCAGGCATCGTGGAAGATGTCAGCTGAAGCCTGCTCAATATCAGAATTTGTTGATTGTTTACTCAGTATAAGTGTTACTGCTTCAATCATTCCCTCATCGGCTTTTAACTGTTCAAGTATCTCTGAGGGATTTTCAATGTTAATGAGTAGTGTTGCCGCTAGAACTGCGGCCATATCACCACGTTGTTCATCTTTACAGAGTTGTTCGGCCATTTCTGTGCGAGTGACAGAACTTTTATAGAGTTCTTCTTTTCCAATAAGTTGTTTTCTTACAGCGATGGAGAGTTTGTCTTTGAAAAGATTTTTCTGGTTGGCGAGAAGTTCGGGAGGCATGGAGCCTAAACATTGCTCAGCGTGTGAACAATAGGCGGCGCAACCAAAATCAATACGAGGGTTTAAAACGCGTTTGCCACATTTTTTACAACTTCGCTGGGAGTCATCTTTAAAGAATTCAAGTTCATTGCCGCAGTGAGGGCAGGGTGCTTCAAAAACTGCTTCACCATCCCAATATCTGTTGTCCTGTCCGGGGCATTGCATCTCGTTACTCCTCTTCGTCTAAGACTCTTTTTTTGAAGGCTTCAATTCCAATACGTTCCATAAATCGTGCACTGCGTGAACGGGGATTAGCTTCTTCCTGAAATACAGTAAGGCATTTTTTGGCTAGAGCAAGGACTTCCTCATCGTTTAATCCTTCGGCAATAATATCAGCAATACGAGCATTATTACCTCCATTACCGCCAAAAACGAGAGTCCAGCCTTTTTTTGAGGCTAAAATTCCAAGATCACGAACATAGGGTTCAGTGCAGCACATTCTACAGCCGGCAACACCAACCTTTACCTTTGTTTTAAAAGGTTTATCCATGGAAATTTCTTCAAGCTTTTTACCAAGAGAAAGTGAATCCCGAATCCCGTATTTACACCACTTAGGGCCGGGACATGATTGAACATAAGTCACGCCATTTTTAGGAACTTCGCGAATATGACTCTTTAACTCCTTCTGGAGTTTAATCATTTGATCATCTTCCATGCCAAGTAGGGCAAGACGTTGAGCAGAAGTTACTTTGGTGGCAGGAACATCATATTTATTGATCACTTTAAGTATGGTTTCCAGGTCTTCCGGAGCAAAAAGGCCCATATCCAAACCTGGAACAACACTGAATGTTTTCTTGTTGGTTTTATTGTCCATGATCGAAAATCAAAAAAGAATAAAAAAAGGCAGAGTACGAGGAGCTCTCAACGTACTCTGCCAGGAGGAGGAAAACATAAAGCAACTCTTCATGGATCCATAGCAGTAGAGCCATGAAGAGGGTTGTACTTTGAAAACTTATCCAAGGATTGTTTTCAGATCTTCAGCCGCAGTGTCAGCAATTGGCATAACGTTGAAGTTCTCTACCAGTACATTCAATACGTTTGGAGTAACGAATGCTGGAAGGGAGGGTCCAAGACGGATATCTTTGATACCCAGGCTGAACAGAGACAGAAGAATAACGACTGCTTTCTGCTCGTACCAGGAAAGAATAAATGAGAGAGGAAGATCATTAACCTCACACTCAAAGGCGCCGGCAAGTGCTACTGCAATCTGGATTGCAGAGTATGCATCGTTACACTGTCCAACATCAAGGAGACGAGGAATTCCACCAATATCACCAAGTTTTTTGTCGAAGAAACGGAATTTTCCGCAGGTAAGAGTAAGGATTATACAATCATTGGGAATCTCTTCTGCCATGTCGGTGAAGTAGTTACGACCAGGTTTTGCACCATCACAGCCGCCAACAAGGAAGAAGTGGCGAATTGCTTTGGATTTAACACCTTCGATTACTTTGTCTGCAACACCAAGAACGGCATCTCTTGCAAAGCCAACCATAACGGTATCGTTGTCTACGTCATCGGTGAAACCAGGAAGAGCCAAAGCTTTTTCAATTACTGCAGAGAAATCTTTGTTTCCGTTTTCGCCGTTCTTAACGTGTTTAACATCTGGCCAGCCAACAAGACCGGTTGTGTATACGTTGTCGATGTAAGATTCTTTTGGTTTCTGAATACAGTTGGTTGTGAAAAGAATTGCGCCAGGAAAGTTTGGCATTTCCTTTTGCTGGTTCTGCCAAGCGGTACCAAAATGTCCGTAGAAATGGTCATATTTTTTAAGCTCTGGATAACCGTGACAAGGAAGCATCTCGCCATGAGTGTAGATGTCGATTCCCTTACCTACGGTCTGCTCAAGAAGCATTGCGATGTCTTTGAGATCATGGCCGGTAACAAGGATACATTTGTTTGGTCTGTGTCCAAGAGGTACTTCTGTTGGAACTGGATGACCGTAGGTTCCGGTATTACCAGCATCAAGAAGTTCCATGGCTTTGATGTTTACTTCACCAGTCTTAAGAGCCATTGCGACGAGATCGCCAAGTTCCATTTCGGTGGTGAGAGCTGCCATTGCGCTATGAACAAAAGCATAAACTTCGTCATCTTCATGGCCAAGAATTGCAGCGTGCTCAGCGTATGCAGCAAGTCCGCGCATTCCGTACATGATGATTTGTTTCAAAGACTGTAAGTCTTCGTTTGCATCAAGAGTAGGGATGAAATTTAGAGCAGCACCCTGAGCTTCAAGATCAGAAAGGCTATCAGCAGGAGAAAAAGTAAGAGCAGCAGCACTGGATTCAATGGTACCACCAGCAGCTTCAACTTTTGTTTTAAGCTCTTCACGAAGCTGTACTGTTTTGCGAATGAGGTCTTCGAAACGAATAGGATCGAAATCAACGTTGGTGAGGCATGCAAAGATTGACTCACAAACAAAGATATCAATAGCGTTGTCGATAACTTTTACTTTACGACCAGCATCAGCGACAATACAAAGTCCCTGTACAGCATGGGTAAGTAGATCTTCAAGTCCAGCAACTGCTTCAGTCTTGCCACAAACACCGATTGTGGTGCAGGCTACGCCTTTGGCGGTTTGTTCGCATTGGTTACAATACATTTGGTAAATCCTCCGGTATATTTTATTTGATAATGAAAACTTCTTGTAAGTATGTGGCAGAAAGGAATGATTGTCAACTGACTCATGTCGTTTTCTGCATCATTGAAGTTGACTATACCTCTTTGACTTTGATGTAACCTTGACATAAATCAAGAAATAAGACTTTTATTGTCTTTTTTATTATTTGATCAGGAGGAAGTTGCTTTTATAAGTAAAACAGTGTCATTATTTGTCTGGAATGTGCGAGAATCGTAATCACCAAAGAGGGTGAGATTTTGAAAGCCACATTCTTTTAAAAGGCGAATCCATTG
>DAOVZA010000246.1 GCA_030635405.1 Desulfocapsa sp. | reverse complement strand
TTGGCGTTCCAAGAATGGCAGCAAAGCCAGGAGCCGAACCATCAACAAATTCAACACCACGTTTACGAAAAATAACATCATCAGCGGCACCAAGCCAGAAGTTGTCGGGGGTGGGGTCTTCAGTAGCTGTATAGAGAGTTGAATCGTTGATATATCTAATAGATTCGTACATCTCCTCAGCAAAAAATGTCGCCATGCCAGCATCAAGTGCAGGAGCAAGATATGGAAGCCAGATATCACCAGTGACAACAGGTGGCATAAGAGCTCGACATTCCTTAAATATATCTTCCATATCACCAAGTTTTTCTACTTTTGCTCCAAGCATACTGTAGATAATTGGAAGATAATAGGCAGTATTTGGAAAGGAAACTTCCTTATCTTTACCAAATTTTTTCACAGCATCTTCATAGCTGTTTTCGGCCATATCTATAATTTTCTGTGCACCACGAATGGCAGCAGAACAAATTATTTTCGACATATCTTAAACTCCTGTAATAACTGTATTAAGGCTAATTAGTACGTTTCTGATTCAATGGGACGAAAATCAATCCATGAGTCCGGCAATCATTGCTTTGGTAAGTGCAATGGCTTTAGGATGACGCATTATCATAACTTCACCACCTGCCATAAGCATACAACTGGCAGTAATTGCTTCCATCATAATTCCGCGGGTTTCCTGATCACCAATCATGTCATCACTAGGTAATTTAGTCTCTTTAGCTTTCCAGACTTCACAACCAAGATTACAAATTATGGGTACCTGAAGTTTCTCATCCTGCTGGGTAAGAGCAGCGATTCGAATTCGTTCCATAACTGAATAGGTGTATTCGATTCCATATCCAAGGGATCCTATGGATGGATCCATAAGAACTGTATCAAGTGAAACACCAAGGTTTTCAAGGAGAATATTTAACTGTTTGGCAAGGTTTACATCGATTGGTGATGCAGCAACGATTGGATGCTGAAAAGCCATGGCCGTTGCACCAATTGTTCTGTAGTTTGAATCCTCAAGAGGTGACAGACATACTTTTTTATCGCCAATTACTGAAGTGATATCTCTTAATGTCTCAGTATCTTTATCAGCATTACCACAACCCCAAACAATAACTGGAACATCTACAGCAGCAATAACATCAGCGGCAGTTTTCGCAGCATCAGCAGCAGATCGATTCATACCATTAGGATCAGTAGAGCCAAGAGTAACTGCAATTGCTTCAGCGCCATATACTTTGACACATTTTTGAGCCCAGGCAACAGGGTTATCATATACATCACTGAAGTGCTGGGTTAAGGTCTCTGGCCAATCTTCTGGCTTAAGATCAGCAACTTCCATTGCTATGAGAGGTTTATTGGGATGATCTCCTTCAAAGAGTTGGAATGGCATGGATGAGGAGCCACCAACCACTTTTTCATTTCCATCATTACCCATTGTTACTGAACGAAGAACGCCAGAATATTTTGTTTCATAATTAACTGGGGCAATTTTAGTAGAACGATCAGCAAGAGTTGTTGACTCTTTAGCAAATTCAGCGACACCACTATCAACAACAGGTGTAACTGCGGCTTTTTCTTTTGCTTCAGTATCAGCTTTTGCTTTAGCTTCTTCCTCAGCCTTAGCCTTGGCAGCTTCCGCAGTTTTCTCATCGGCAGCGGTTTTAGCTTTAGCATCTTCCGCAGCTTTTGCTTCATCTGCTGCTTTTGCATCAGCATCTGCCTTTAACTTAGCATCTGCGGATGCTTTCAATTTAGCATCCTCAGCAGCTTTAGCATCAGCATCAGCTTTAGCCTTTGCTTCCGCGGCAGCCTTTTCTTTTACAGCAGAATCATCAACAACTTCTGCAACAGGTGCAGCAGGAGCTGGTGTTGATACTGGAGCAGATGTTGTAGTTACAGTTTCCGCCTCAGGTTCTTTTCTCAAAATAGCATGAGCACCAGCAAAACTCGACAGTGCCTCAAACTGATCATCAGTTAATCCGTAAGCCTTTTTCAACGCGGCAAGGCCAAGATTCACAGAATCGAGTGCCATGATCCGTTCTTTTTCATTCATTTCATGCTCTCCTGAATCATCAACGCTCTGAGGCGCTTCAGTGGTTATACTCGTAGTGGCAGTGGAAACTGAACTTGTAGCTGCAGCTTTCTGCTTAAGATTTTCAGCTTCGACTTTTGCAGCAGCAATAATTCCTGCGGCCTCAGTTTTTGCTTTTTCAAGTAAGGCATCAGTATCAACAGATTGTACTGTAATTTCTTCTCTAACCTCTTCCTTAGCAGCTGTCTCAACAGATGCACTAGATTCGGTAATACCTGGTCGCGGAAGAAGTCCTGCTCGGGTAAGAATTTCAGGAACGGCACTCTCCCATTCGATGGCCATGCAGTGAATTCCAGCTACACCTTCAATGTCTTTAACCTCATTGATTATATCGGCACAGATTTGGATTCCTTCGTCCTGTTTATCTTTGGCATCTTTCATTCTCTGGATAACGTCATCTGTGACATCCATACCAGGAACAAACTTTTTCATATAACGAGCCATGCCAAGAGATTTAGGAGGTGTAACACCTGCTAAAATATAGCATTTTTCATGAAGTCCAAGATCCCGAACCATTTTCATGAATTCAGCAAATTTTTCTACGTTATAAATTATCTGAGTCTGAATAAAATCAGCACCAGCAGCAACCTTTTTACCTAAACGAACCGCACGGTATTCAAATGGATAAGCAAAAGGATTTGCAGCAGCACCTAAAAATAATTTAGGCTCATTGCTTTTGATTTCTTCGCCACATTGAAAGACCTTATCATCACGCATCCCCTTCATCATTCCAAGCATCTGGATTGAATCCATGTCAAATACGCCTTTTGATCCAGGGTGGTTACCAAACTTTTGATGATCACCAGTAAGACAAAGAAGGTTTTTAAGACCAAGAGCAGAAGCACCAAGTATATCTGACTGCATACTGATCCTATTACGATCACGGCAGGTCATCTGTATAACGGGCTCTAATCCCTCTTCCTTTGCGATAAGTCCAGCAGCAATGGATGACATACGAACAATCGCAGTCTGACAGTCGGTGATATTGACTGCATCCACATTGCCTTTCAGTAGTTGCGCCTTTTCACGCACTACTTCAGGATTTCCATTTTTCGGAGGTCCCAGTTCGCCAGTTACAACGAAGGTCCCCTCTTTTAATAGTGTTTCTAGATTACTGCCCGACTTCATCGGCTAGACTCCTCTCCCAAAACCTGTCTTGTTAATAACAGGCCTGACACACAGGCCTGTTACACATATTCAAAAGTAGTGGTTCTCTTAAAGACTTATTGTTTCGTACCACAACCCATTCCAGGAATCCCCTGACCGGTTGCACCAACATCAAGATCACGACGCATTTCCATATCAAAAAGAACACGATCCTGTTTCTTATTAATACCAAGAGCTTCACGTTTTCCATCGATGGCTTTAATCATCTTATGTGCAAGTTTAATAGGATCTTCTTCATAATCCCAGCATGCACCATATTCTTCCTTCATTCCATTGGTGATAAATTCATCCATCTCTTTGGAACCGGTTACAGGAAGGTTCTGGAAAATAACATGAGCACCTGATGTGACAAAGTACTGACCAATTGCCACAGCTTTTTCACTCATCCACAGAGGTGCGGTACCACAAGCTGGAAGCTCGGAGATATCTTCTCCAAGGCCACCTTCTTTTACCATTTCAGTAAGTGCAATAAGAAGCCTGCTGTTATCAACACAGGATCCAACATGAAGAACTGGTGGCATACCAACTGTTGCGCAAACTTCAGCGAGCCCTTCTCCACAATACTCTTCAGCAGCTTCAGGTCTCATAAGTCCCATACGACCAAGTGCTTGAGCAGCACAACCGGTGGCAAGAACAAGAACATTATGTTTAAGAAGTTCGGTGGCAATTTTAAAATGAACATCATCACTGTATTTATAATGTTCACAGCCAACCAGTGCACCAATACCCTTAATACGGCCATTCATAATGTTATCGTTCAATGGACGATAGCTTTTACGAAAACGACCACCAAGCATATAATTTATGGTTTCATGACTAAAACCGACAACAACGTCATGTTTGTGATCTTTTGGAATGTAAAATTCGCCACGATTTTTATAATTTTTAATGGCACGAGTGAGGATTGCCTTAGCACATCCAAGGGGATCGTGCTCTTCAAACTGCATGTGAATGGCATCCGGCATCTTCGCCCGGTAGTTGGTGGTGATGATGTCTGTATGCATACCTTTAACCACCTGAGCCACTGACTGCATGACACACTGCACGTCCACCACCATGGCCTCTACTGCGCCGG
>DAOVZA010000200.1 GCA_030635405.1 Desulfocapsa sp. | reverse complement strand
TTCACGGCCGGCATCCGTTGCACAGACGATCTCGTCGGCCTTGTCAAAAAGTGTTTTGATGATTTGATACTGCTCAGCGACTCCCCGATTAGTAATCAATTTGAGTTTAAAGTCATCGGGTACAAAGGGTAAGCTATCTAAAGACCAGCGTTTCAGCTCCGGGCTGTATTCACCGGGCTCCAGTAGTGTTACCAGATGCCCAAAAGCCCAGGTGACAGCGCAACCACGTCCTTCAATATAACCCTTCTTGGAGGCTTTGATATCGAGCACCGCTGCAATATCTCGTGCCACCGATGGCTTTTCTGCAATAATTACTTTCATTCCGTACTTTTTGTATGTTCTTCAATCTCATTTGTTACAAAATATTCAACCATGGTTTAAGCTGTCTTCTAAAATACACTTATTTAATAATGCAATCAAAGAGAAACTCTAATGAATGGTATAAATCGAGCAGATATAAAAGCAGGTCTTCAGGTTTCCATCGTTTTAAAACAGGATCAACGATCAGGAAAACTTACAGAAGGTGTAGTGAAAGATATCCTTACAAAATCTCCAACTCATCCTCATGGAATTAAGGTTCGTTTGGAAAGTGGTGCAGTTGGCCGAGTTAAAGAGATTGATTTGTAAATGAATAATGTGGGTTATTCTGTCGTATATCGGAATTGTACAGGATGTTAGAAGCTATTTTTCGCAGAGATAGATGCGTACATGGGAAGGTTGACCTGAAGTGAGTGGAAAGTCAATCGGCGGATTAAAGCGGATAACATTGGAAAATAGTTTGTTGAGTGTTTCGTAATAAAAAACTTCCGGTCCAGCCTGATGATTGTTGGCAAAGAGGGCAGTGCCTCCTTTGGTAAGGATGTCATGAATATTCTGAGCCATGGCAGGCCACTCTTTTTCCACATGAAAGCTCTTTCCCTTTCCTCCTGAGGCAAATACCGGCGGATCACAGATGATTACATCAAAGGGAACAAATTCATCCGGGTTGTTCTGTTTTTTACGAAGTTGTCTAGCCAGCCATTTACGACTGTCTTCTTTGATAAATTTAGCGTTTCCATCACCTTCCAAATGATTGATGGAGACATTTTCCCGCCCTTGTCTAAGGCATCCTGCAGCGAGATCTACAGAAAAAACAACTTCTGCTTGAGCCGCAAGTGCATAAATGGAGAACGAGCAGGTAAAAGAAAACAGATTTGCCACTCGTTTGTTTTTAACTCTCTTTGCAATTCGTTTCCGAGAGTCTCGCTGATCAAGAAAGAGGCCTACATGCTGTTTGTCGTTAAGTTGTACTTTGAAGTACAGCTCATGTTCACGAACAAGGAAGGATTCCGGAATCTCTTTTCCCCAAAAGGCAATGTCCGCAAAGAGTCTGTTTTTATGAGGATCACGCAGGTTTGTTTTAACAACTCCACCAAGACAGTCACAGCTTTTGCAAAGAGAGGAAAATATCTCTTTATGGTTGAACAGAAGTTCTTTTGCAGGAAGGGTTTCGTTAAAACCCGTAACACAGAGCCAGTCGCCATACTTGTCCACAGCCATATCGTTTGAATATTCACCGCGATGTAGAAGCCGACAGGAATCAGTGATGGTGGCCAAAAAAGGATACCGTTTTTCAACGAGTGCGAGATAGGCAGATTGCGCTAAGGGCTCGTTCAGACATGATTCAAACCAATCCGGATATGGTGCATGAAGGATATCTTCAATTCCTGGCCACTCCACCTTGGCACAGTGAAGGCAAAGTCTTGAAAATAATGGGCCGTTATATTCTGTGTCGCCTAAAAGTGGGATACCCGATGCTGCGGCATGACGTCGGATCTGGTGAGTACGCCCCCGATGGATAACAGCTTTGTAAAGTGCGTAGACTGGACCTTCTTTAATTTTACTAAACTGGGTTGTACACGGTTTACCATCGATTGGGTCTGTACTTGTCCATGATTGTTTGTCGCATTTTTTAGCGATGAAAAAGTAGTCTTTTTGAGCCTTGTTTTCCTCATGGATACGCTGCGCTTCAGCCACGCCATCTGACGTGAGAGCAAAGACCAGCACACCACTTGTTCCCTTATCCAATCGTGAACAGACAAGAACAGAAAGATCATGGTGCAGATCAAGCCACTCCACCAAACCGGTATCGCCTGGATGCGCTCTGTGCGTGGAAATACCGGAGGGTTTATTTACAACCAGCCACTTTTTATCCTGATAAAGAAAAGTCATTATGAGTTTGTGTCTTTTATGGGTTGGGAACGCATGGGGATGTTGACAATAATACAGACACCGCTTTCTCCCTCACGTATGTTTTCGGCACGAATTGTCCCCTGATGATGCTCTACAATAGTACGAACAATGTATAAGCCAAGGCCAAGGTGAGGAGTGCTTCCCTTTTGGGTACGCAAAGAAACCATGGAGTTGAATATCTGGCCAAGCATTTCAGGCGCAATTTCCGGTCCCTGGTTACAGATACGAAGCTCGATTATATCCTGCTTACTTGAAAGTTTCAGAAAAATGGGCGTGTCGGCAATATGGAAAGAGACAGCATTATCGATGAGTTTTTCTATCATCTGCCTGAGTCTGTCTGGGTCACCATGTATAAAAATGGGTTCTTCAGGAATGTCACAGCTGAACGTAACTTCTGGATATCCTGGCTGCCAGCCGTGTTCCTGCCACATTGAAAGAGCGGCGGCAAGATCAAAATCCTCCTGAAAATCTCTTACGAGTGCGTCCTGCAGGCAGGTGGCGTCTCGTATTGCGGTGAGCAGTGATTCCATACGCTGCACATCACGCAATGCCCAACTCATATACTCTTTCACCTGTTTGTCAGGTTGTGACAGTTCTTTTTCCATATTCTTTAAAGAGGCTGCGATGCCGGCAAGAGGAGTGCGCATCTCATGTTCGAGATTATCGGCCATATTCTCACGGTATTCATTTTGCTCTTTGAGCTGACTGAGCATGGTGGAAAGGGTTCGTCCAAGATCCCCAATTTCATCCTTTGCATGAACCGCAGTGATTTCGGCGATGATTCTGCCATCGTCACTGATGGCAGTAGCTGCTTGATTGCGCAGACGTCTGATACGGCTTGAGATGCGGGACGCAAAAAGTAGCAGCCCAAGACCAATTATAACAAAGGCTAGTACGGTAAGTCCGATGAACTCTTCAATCATACGATTTTTCAAGGCAAGGATGGAGTTGGTGGTCTGTTCAACAACCACTGCTCCTACAATTGTACCGCCATCAAGTAATGGAGTGATGGCTGCCATCACCTCCACCTGAGCATCGTCGAGCTGGTAATAGGTGATGCTTGATTTTCCAAGGAGTCCTTCTTCAATACCCATGATATCAAGTTGTTTGGCACCGGATCCTGCTGCTGTGAAAGTGGTGGTGAAAGGTTCTGTGAAGATGCGGTAAACGGGAGAAAGTTGTCCATGAAGCCAGTTTAACAGAGAAAAACTTTGTTGCTTTTGTTCCGATTCTTTGGTCGTGATGCTTTGGAGGCTTCCGAATCTGGCGCGGACTCGTCTGTTACTGTCAACAATTCTGATTCGTGAATGAGGGCGATCAAGACGTTTAAGTAGGGCTTCGATATCATGGGATGGAGCCAGTAACCAGCCAAGTTCCCCTATTTCTCCTGGATTTGCAGTACCCATCAGGGTTTCCACGACTCGTGTTCGTGCGTCATCCACATCCGCTACGGCAAAGGCCAGACGTTTCCCTATCATGTCAAGTGGAATGCGCATTTCCACAATATAGCCGTCTTCTGTTTCAGTCCAGACACCCTGAATACGTGGCTCGTTGGCCAGTGGAATCAATTTTCCGGGTTCAGCCTCCATCTGAAAGCCGTTTATCCAACCCGGTTTTTCTGTGGCCAGTAGATATCTGTGGAGCTCTCCTTCCTTATCCTGTATGCCGATCTGTATATGATCAGCTCTTTCCGGATATAAAGAGTTTCGATGACGATATATAACCGTGTCATCGTGGACAACGAAAAGCCCATACAAAAAATTACCACGTTCTCCAATTAGATGTTTAAAGGTGAGGGATTCAGAATTGTAAGGCGTAATGGATGAGAGAATATGTCCGGCTGCAAATGTTTCGCTTTGATCAAGTTCTGGCTGCCAGTCATCGACCTTTCCATTGAGACGGATGGAGCTTGAAAGACGAAGAGGGTATAGATCACGACTCTGGTCGAGGGAATGAAACAGGGCGCGGTCAAAGATGTCCGGACGATTGGCAAGGGCCGTGGATACCGCCTTTGCTGTGAACATAATGGCATCTTCCCGACTTTCCAGGAGGTTTTCCTGTAATATTGCACTGAACCTGAATCCGATCAGGGGAATGATCAGGAGCAGCAGAGAAATCAGGGTAAGTTTCAGGCGAAGAGAGATGCGCATATGAAGAGCTAAAATATGATTGGATACGATTATCCGATGTTTATAGTGCTTTTTACAACTGTTTCGATTCAATATTACCAAAGACGAGGTAAATTAGGTACAGTAACCTCAAGTTACTCTGGCAAAAGATAAGACAGTAAGGGATGAAAACAATGAGAAAAACAAAAATTATAGCAACACTGGGTCCTGCAAGCAACAGCGTGGAACAGATTCATGATCTGATTTTAGCCGGAGTTGATGTCTTTAGGATAAATCTTTCCCACGGTGACCATGAATCACAGGATGCTCTAATTGGTGCAATTAAGCAAGCAAGGGAGCAGGCGGGACGGGAGAGTGCCATTCTGCTTGATACCCGTGGCCCTGAGATCAGAACCAGTGGTATTGATGCTGGATATATTACTTTGCAGCATGGTCAGACGTTCTTTCTGACAATTGATTCGGTTACCGCAAGCTCTGAGCAAATCAGCGTGAATTATCAGGGCCTGGCAGATGATGTGGATATCGGCGATACCATTCTTCTTGATGACGGTAAACTGGCTTTGCAAGTTTTGAGTCTGCATGGAAATGACATTAGGACCGAGGTCTTGGTTGGCGGCCGTCTGGGCGAACATAAGCG
>DAOVZA010000308.1 GCA_030635405.1 Desulfocapsa sp. | reverse complement strand
CCTCTGAATATCGTTTCTCTTTTACAACTTTCAACTCAGAGGTTGAGTAATCAAATTGTGTTTCAACACTGGTGAATCCATTGATGCGTGAGATAATATGAGAGGCATCTTTTCCTAAGCCATTCAGGATAACCCGTAATGGTTCTTTGCGGACACGATTAGCTGACATTGCAAGACCAATGGCACCTTCAGCAGCAGCAAAGGATTCATGTCCTGCAATAAATGCAAAACACTTTGTCTCTTCACGAAGGAGCATGGATGCAAGGTTTCCGTGCCCTATGCCTACTTGGCGATTCTCAGCAACGGATCCCGGAATACAGAATGACTGAAGCCCAATGCCAAGAGTCGCTGCAATATCAACAGCCTTTGTCTCACCCTTCTTAATGGCAATGGCGGCACCAACGGTATATGCCCAGCAGGCGTTATCAAAACAGATGGGTTGTATGCTTTTTACAATTTCAGCAACATCAACACCGTATGCATCGCAAACTTCTTTTGCCTCTTCAAGGCTCTTCATTCCATATTTTTCAAGAACGGGAATGATCTGGTCGATCCGCCTTTCATAACTTTCAAATAATGCCATGAGTCTCTCCTTATTCCTTACGCGGATCAATGGTTTTAACTGCGTCTGCAAAGCGACCATAGGTCCCGGTTGCATCTTCTAATGCCTTGTTGGCATCCACTCCATCACGAATGGCTTCCATCATACGACCAAGATGAACAAACTTGTAACCGATGATTTCGTTGTCAGCATCAAGCGCTAACTCCATGACATATCCTTCAGTAACTTCAAGATACCTTGGCCCTTTGAGTCTTGTGCCATAGGTGCTCGCTGTAACGGAACGTAATCCTTTGCCAAGGTCTTCAAGCCCAGCCCCGATGGGGAGGCCTCCTTCAGAAAAGGCAGATTGACTACGGCCGTAAACGATCTGTAAGAAGAGTTCGCGCATGGCAACGTTGATTGCATCGCAGACAAGATCAGTATTCAGTGCTTCGAGGATGGTTTTGCCTGGCATGATTTCAGATGCCATGGCAGCGGAATGGGTCATTCCGGTACAGCCAATGGTTTCGATCAGTGCTTCTTCAATAATGCCATCTTTGATATTAAGTGTCAGTTTACAAGCTCCTTGATGAGGGGCACACCAACCGACTCCGTGGGTTAAGCCACGAATATCTTTGATTTCCTTTGCCTGAGTCCATGCCCCTTCCTGCGGAATGGGAGATGGCCCGTGATTAGTGCCCTGGGTCAACGGGCACATTTCTTTTACTTCAGAAGAGTATTCCATAAGAGTCTCCTTTGGATTTTTATTGAGACAAATAGAATAAAGGATATCAAAAAAAGGAACAAGAGGAAAAAGGAATGCTTTTGAGGTGAAATTGGTGTGAAGTATGATCAATAGCTAAAAGGCTTATTTGAAATTTTGTTTTTGCATTTATCCAAATACCTTTTACAATGAATAAATTCCCTAAATGTTACACGTTATTACAAAGTCGAAGTTTGTTTTCAGGTAGAAATAAACAGGAGGTATAAGCAATGGATGCTGCTCAACTCATCCCCACACCCGACCTGCTACAGGTCCCCTGGGGCTGGTTCCAGGTTCTTCTAACCGTCACCTTTTTTCTTCATCTACTGGTGATGAATGTCCTTCTTGGCTGTTCCATTATTACTTTTTTTAGACATGCCACTGGGAAAAGCACAGATGTAAACAGGGCAATTTCCAAAAAACTTCCCCTCACCGTAGCCTTTGCTGTGAACTTTGGTGTGGCACCACTGCTCTTTCTCCAAGTCATCTATGGCCATTTCATGTACGCCAGTTCTGTTCTTATGGCGGTGTACTGGCTATCCATCTTTGCAATCCTGATTTTCTCATATTATGGAACCTATCTCTACAGTATGAAGTATGACCAGATTGTGGATTTTCATACGATACTCACTGGTTTTATAGCAGGAACTCTACTTACCGTTGCTTTTATCATTACCAATAATTTTTCATTAATGACAAATATTGGAGCCTGGTCAGAATATTTTAACAATCCGGAAGGCACCATTCTAAATCTCTCTGATCCGAGTATGTACCCGCGTTTTCTACACTCTGTACTTGGTGCAATAGCCGTTGGCGGAATCGCCATCGCATTCTTTTACGATCTTAAAAAACGAAAAGGAGACACCACGGTTGAGGATGAAATTTCCATCGGAATGAACTGGTTTGCAGGTGCCAGTATGCTCAACTTTGGCGTTGGCTTCTGGTATTGGGGAAGCCTTCCCGAGCATGTACGTTCACTCGCTGGAGATGGTGCGTCTCTATTCCTGATTTTTATCGTTCTGGGAATCATTACAGCAATTGTCTCTCTCATATATGGCATGAGACATGAGGTACTTCCTGCCGTCTACTATCTCTTAGGATCCCTTTTCTGCATGGTACTTGTTCGAGAATTTGCAAGACGACTCACCTTGGAGCCGTGGTTTAAAACATCTGATCTTGAAGTGGTTCCTCAATATTCTCCACTTATCGCTTTTCTCATTGTGTTTGCAGCAGGGCTAGGTCTTATCTACTATATGATTCGATTGGTTCTCACTGATAAGGAGGCCCGTTAATGAATTATCCAGTATGGTTACTCGACACGTTCGGCGGTGGTACTCTAATTGCATTAATTGCAGTAGTCCATGTGTACGTTTCTCATTTCGCAGTTGGTGGTGGACTCTTTCTTGTTATCACGGAAATGAAGGGTCTTCGTGAAAAATCACCGGCCATTCTTGATTACACAAAAAAACATGCCCGATTTTTTCTTCTTCTCACCATGGTTTTTGGCGGGTTAACTGGGGTCGCGATATGGTTTACCATTGCGCTTCTAAGCCCTTCAGGGACGTCATCTCTCATTCACACCTTTGTCTTTGCCTGGGCAATCGAGTGGGTCTTTTTTCTTGGCGAGATTATTGCGCTGCTTCTTTATTACTACAAGTTTAATAAGATCAGTTCCAAAAACCATTTGATCCTTGGCTGGATCTATTTTGGTTGTGCCTGGGCCTCCCTCTTTGTTATCAACGGTGTTATCGACTATATGCTCACTCCGGGAGAGTGGCTTAATAATCAGAATTTCTGGTCAGGATTCTTCAATCCCACCTTTTGGCCGGCACTCTTTTTTAGAACATTCCTGGCATTGATGATTGCAGGACTCTTTGGTTTCCTCACAAGTGTGAATATTAAAGATGAAGAGCTGCGTCATCGAATGGTTCGCTATTGCGGACTCTGGCTCATGATACCCCTTGTACTGCTTCTTGCCTCTTCCCTGTGGTACAAAGCGGCATTGCCACCTGCACAGCAGGAGATGATTTTTGCTAAATCACCTGAGATGCAGCCTTTTGTTTTTGGCTTCATTTTTATATCACCTGTTCTTTTTATAGGTGGGCTGCTTATGGCGGCTTTTCGTCCTCAAGCCGTGACTCGAACGGTTGCAATAATTCTGTTTCTCTTTGGATTTTTGTATATGGGTTGTTTTGAGTTTATGCGTGAAGGTGGTCGCAGGCCCTATGTTATCCATGACTATATGTATTCAACCTCCATTCTAAATACTTATCTTCATAAGGTAAAGAAGAAGTGAGTTTTGAAGAGTGGGCGCTGAATCAAAAATATAGG
>DAOVZA010000152.1 GCA_030635405.1 Desulfocapsa sp. | reverse complement strand
TTAAAAAGGATAAGAGCTTTGAATCATACGTAGAAACTATTTCAGAAAACAGCAGGATAGCGTTCTTTCATTTCAGCAGCAAGAGGAATCATAATCTCACGCATTGAAGGTTCTGCGGCAGGCGTGGTTCTCAACTTAAAAATATGTCTCCACTCTGCGAGGTTGCAGTACACAATAATCTCTGTTTTACAGGAATTGGGCAGAACGGTTCTAGCGGCCTGTGGAGTCGAGGTATCAAGGAGTTTAAGATAAATTTGTTCAGTATCTTCCATGGCTTTCTGCCAAAGAGCAAATTCATCTGTTCCCTCTTCATAAAACATAGGTTTGATGAAGGTTACCTGATTATCAAATTTATCCTGACTATAGCGACAATAACGCTGGCTTTCCTGAAGAAAGGAACATGGCCGATGTCGTACAATCTCATGAGTTACGGCACGATTGATTATAAACTTCACCCCTAAGAAGCGGTGATTTGCAATAAGCTCAGGTGACAAGCCATCGACTTCAGTAAGCTCAAGTTTTCGTACTGCAATAGTACTTTCTACAAGTTGCCCGCTACCACCATCCCAGACACCTTCAAACAGATACGAATGTCCAGCAACCATAAAACCAACCATTGCTTCAACTATTTCTGTTTTCCCAGCCCTCTGGTACAATTCCCTGAGACTTCTGATGGATGCAGTCACTAAAACTTCATCTTCAAGGCGATCAACAAACAAATATCTTGGTTCAAGCGTAAGCAAGGCATCAAACTGCTCATCGCTACACTTCACACCGAGGGTGACCACTGCCATCTCCATCACAGAGTTGTGACCATGTTCAGCTATTTTCTTTACAAAGGGAAGGGCTGAATTTTCATTGATCGAGCCCTCGCTCTTGTAACAGATACGCCCGCAAGCTTCTAGCCGTACGACAAGTGAATCCTGGTCCAAATCATCCTGAATCTCATATGATGGGTCAACAATGCGCATATTTATTCCGCCTTCCAGAAAGGTGAGAGTTCACGTAATTCAGCAATTATAGGGGGCATCTTCTCTAAGACAAAATCAACTTCAGCCTCTGTATTATAAACACTTAAGGAATATCTGATTGAACCATGCGCGGCAGTGAAGGGAACGCCCATGGCACGAAGAACATGGGATGGTTCAAGAGAGCCTGATGTACATGCTGATCCGGATGAGGCACAGATGTTATAGAGATTCATATGGAGCAAAATCGCTTCACCTTCCACAAATTCAAAACTGATGTTAGTGGTGTTTGGTAGTCTATCTGTTTTATGACCATTTAACATGGAGTTGGGAACCGCTGCAAGCAGACCTTCTTCAAGACGATCACGAAGAGCCCTTACTCTTGTGTTCTCTTCTTCCATCGTCTCTTGGGCTAGCTCACATGCTCTTCCAAGAGCAACAATGGAGGCAACATTTTCAGTGCCACCACGCCTTCCACCTTCCTGATGACCGCCGGCAAGAAACGGTACAAAAGGAGTCCCCCGTCTCACATATAAAACTCCAACACCTTTGGGTGCATGAAGTTTATGGCCAGACAGAGAAAGAAAATCGATATCAAGCTCTTTTAAATTGATGGGAATCTTACCAACGGCCTGAACGGCATCGGTATGAAACAAAACCCCTCTTTCTTTGGCCATGGTGGCCATCTTTTCGACCGGAAAGATAACTCCGGTTTCGTTATTAGCCCACATCACAGAAACAATGGCAGTATCGTCAGCCAAAGCCTCTTCGTATTTGGCCATATCAAGTGTCCCATCTGCCTCTACCTGAAGCCGGGTTACACGATGCTTATGGCCTGTCAGTCTATCGAGATTTTCACAAAGATGCTTAATGGCAGGATGCTCAACCCGGGTGGTTACAATATGTCTCTTCTCAGGGAAGGCCTGTAAAGCAGATATAATAGCAGTCGAATCACTTTCTGTACCACAGCTGGTATATGTTATTTCTGAGGTTTTAGCGCCAATCAAGTCTGCTACCTGAGCTCTTGCTTTTTCAATGGCTCCTCCAACCTGACCACCAAAATTATGCATACTTGATGGATTACCATAACATTCCGTTAAAAATGGCATCATAGCATCAACAACTTCGGGAGCGACCCTGGTTGTGGCGTTATTATCCATGTATATTACTTTGTCTGCTTCACATTTCATTACTTGGCTTCCTCCACAATCAAGCTGTCGAGCACTAACTCACGCAACTTTTTCTCGACGTATTCTTTAAGAGTTGTCTGGGATTTTGCACAACTGGTACAGGCTCCACGGAGGGAGACCATTACAAAGTCACCATCCACATCAACAAGCTCTATATCACCACCATCCTTTTTAAGGGCTGGTTTGATTTCGCGTTCCAGCACTTCTTCAATTTTCTTAATCTTCTGAAGAGTGGTGAGTCGTTTAGGTTTATCATCGGTGACAGCAACAACAGGAATCCCACTGATAGTGGTCTGAAGAAGATCACGCAACTTATCTTCACATTTACCGCAACCGCCACCTGCTTTGGTGAAATTGGTAATCTCTTCAACGGAACGAAGATCAGATTCATTTATTGCCCGGATCACATCTAGATCAGTCACACCGAAACATTCACAAACTACTTCACCTTCTGCCATCGGCAGAATGACGCCACGATAATCGGCAATGGCAGCTTCAAGTGCTTCACGTCCCATAACTGAGCAATGCATTTTTTCTTTTGGCAAGCCACCGAGATAATCGGCGATATCATCATTGGTGAGTTTTTCGGCATCGTCAACACTCATGCCAGTAACCATAATGGTAAGGGCAGAAGAGGATGCAATGGCTGAAGCACAGCCGAATGTTTTAAATTTAGCATCAACGATGATATCGTCTTCAATCTTCAAAGTCAGCTTCAGTGCATCACCACAAGCTAGAGAACCGACGTCTCCGAGCCCACTTGGATTCTCAATTTCCCCAACATTATGAGGATGTAAAAAATGTTCCTGAACTTTATCTGTATATTCCCACATGGCTTACTCCTAATTATTTATCTCATGATGTTACAATAATTCTCATTCAATACTGACAGATATATTTTTATCGTTCAGCTACTCTAATACCGGACAGTTAAAAATCAATGGAGGAATGGCTTTTAAATAAGACCAATTTCATCCAACATTCCGCGCGCTGCTTCCACAAGAGCTACCGTACCGCTCTCTGTCCGTGATTCAACATAAAACCGAACCTTTGGTTCCGTACCGGATGGTCTGATCATCAGCCATGATCCGTCATCAAATATCATTTTACGACCATCGATATCTATTACCTGACTGATACGTTGTTCCTCACCACCAATTGTAACGAAAGCTCCAACATCATATTTTTCGAGTTTTAAAAGAGCAGACGTAAGTTCTTCACCGTGGACACTCACGGGCAATCCGTCTCTATCCGGATAGTAAGCACCATATTCTTTTTCTATCTCGGCAAGATAATCTCCAAGATTCTGCCTACGACTCATAACCATATCAAGAGCAAGCAACAAACCAATATAAGCATCTTTCTCTGGTGTATGACCAATAATTGAGATCCCATCTGACTCTTCAAAATAGACGAGTGCCTTACCAATCACAGGTTTAAATTCTTTAAAACCAACTTTTGGCTCAAAGGTTTCTTCACCGAACACTTCTGCTAAGCGATTTGCAAGATTCGATGTCGCAACGGTCTTTGCAACCATACCCTTCTTCCCCTTTGCTTCATGAAGGAAGTGATAGGCCATGGCACCAAATTGATTCATGCTGATTTCGACAGTCCCGTCGGTAAATCTGATACGATCACCATCGGGATCAATAATAGCACCTACTTTAAGTGGTTCACTTCGGGCAAGCAGCGTTTCAGTGACACCGGTCATATTGGCAGAAGATGGCTCCGGAGCAATACCATTAAATGTTACATCTGAACTATCTCTTAGCTGAATCAAACGATCCGTATCGACTCCTTCAAAAAGTAACGGTATATGAATTCGACTTGCTCCATGAACAGAATCGATGGCTACCACGACCTCGCTATCTGTGGCAAAAGCAGCCATAATTTCGTCGTAATGAACATCATGAACAGCTTTATTTTTACGAACCAGCTGTTTCCATGTTTCCAGGGCATCAAAATTCTGAACATCATCGCGATCGGCAGGAGAAACAACGGGCTTATCAAGCATCACCAGCGAAGATCCAGTACCTGCAATAATCTCTCTGGCTTTAGTTGTAATACGACTGGTAAGCTCAGCAGCAGCAGGACCTGCATCAGCGGCATTATATTTAAAACCAGCATATTCAAGCGGATTATGAGAAGGTGTTAGATTTACAGAGAAGGCAGCATTCAACTCAAGGACAGCAGCGGAAAGAACTCCTGTTGTGGATTCCCCTGCGTAATGAACGGTGAAACCAGCATTAACCAACACTTCAGTTACTGCGCCAGCAAGTATTTCACCACCAAAACGATTATCGAAGCCTAACACACAGCCACGCTTTTTTGCTTCATCAAGACTGCTGACACCCAGATATTGTACCAGTTCCTGCTCTTCATCAACCTTCAAATAAAGGTCAAGGATAGCAGCAGTCACAAAAGAAACTGAGCGCACAAACAGATCCTTGCCAATTACACCACGCCAGCCTGAAGTTCCAAATTTAACATCTGTAACCGGACTGTTTGTATTACAGATAATTTCATCCATAATTAACGTATAAGCCTGATCAATAGCTCGTTGCCACTGCATTCCTTCCTGATTCCGCAGACTAACCAGCTCTCTGACAAGTGCAAAATAATCGCTTTCAGAATGCTCTCTACCTATATTACATTTGGCGTATAGCTCTTTAATTTTGGTTCCACTAGACATATTATACTCCTCCGGTTATCCCTTCAGGTTGCCCTTCTATAGTGTGTTAAGACTTTATTTTCCAAAAACAGTATCACACTTCTATTTGCGGTTCTACCATTTCATCTGAAAAAAACATAAAAAAAGCTCTCTTTACTTGACGTATTGACAGTTTTTTTTATATAATGCATCAATTTTTTTTGACTTTCATTTATCATTTTCTTAGTATACAAACTTAGTTTTCTATTTTCTTGATCTAATCGAATCTTCGAATAGATCACCTAAACAATCACTTCCAGTAGGAGAAACAACGATGGGCAAAAGTCATGATGAAGAATTAATTCTATGGTTTGACGATATCGGCATTGATGATGTCCCTCTAGTGGGCGGAAAAAACGCATCTCTTGGTGAAATGTATCAGCATCTCACCTCCAAAGGCGTAGCTGTTCCCCACGGTTTTGCCATCACAGCTTATGCCTATCGCTATCTTTTAAAAGAAGCTGGTGTTGAACAGGATATCCGTGACGTACTTGCTGATCTTGATATTGAAGATATGGCAAACCTTGCCGAACGCGGAGAAAAATGCCGTAACATCATTCGCCATGCCGAATTTCCTGATGATCTGCGTGATGTCATCATCGAATCCTACAAGAAAATGGAAGCTGAATATGGCGACAATTGTGCTGTCGCTGTTCGTTCCTCTGCAACTGCCGAAGATCTGCCAGATGCCTCATTTGCCGGTCAGCAGGAAACATATCTCAACATTCATGGCTACGAGAACATCATCGAAAACTGTCGCAGCTGTTTTGCGTCTCTTTTCACCAACCGCGCCATCTCCTATCGTCAGCACCAGGGATACGGTCAGTTTGATGTGTACCTCTCCATCACTATTCAAAAGATGGTTCGATCTGACTCCGCCTCTTCCGGTGTTTTATTCACCATCGATACAGAATCTGGTTTCAAAGATGCGTGTTTTATCACAGGCGCCTGGGGGCTTGGCGAAAACGTTGTTCAGGGCGCAGTTAATCCTGATGAATACTATGTTTACAAGCCAAAACTGAAAGAAGGCAAGCGACCAATCGTTGGCAAGAAGATAGGGTCAAAAGAGATCAAAATGATCTATGACAATGATCCTTCGACACCTGAGCCAGTAAAAAATATCGATACCACTGAAGAAGAGCGTAAAAATTACGTTATCAGTGACGATGAGATTCT
>DAOVZA010000343.1 GCA_030635405.1 Desulfocapsa sp. | reverse complement strand
CTGTTAAGGAAGCAAAAAAATATTCTAGAAAGGGAGGGAAAACAGCATTGGTTTTCTCTAAGGATATAGATTTTGGAATTGGTAGAATGCTTGAAGTCTTTGCCCAGTTTGAAGAGTACGATTATGACTTTGGTAATTTTCGAAGTATAAAAGATGCAAAAAAGTGGCTTAGTTCAAGACTTCAGTCAAGTTGAAAGAGAAATTCGAGCGTTGCTTGATGCCCGTAATGGATGAAAAACAAGCTCAAACAGGCTTAAGCTCATATCTCGTACTCCTGCCTTTTGCTGAACCTTTATGCAGAACACCTTTTTTTTCAAGGTCAGCCAAGTCGCGGCTGGCAGTGACCTTACTGCACTTTGTAATACCTGCATATTTTCGCGTTGTCATGCCACCCTCGAATCTGTCTCCGTCATCGAGAAGCCGGTTAAGCATTTTTTGTTGCCGCGTATTCAAGGCGGTGTCTGCATGATGAGTCCAGAAAGAAGACTTCTGCACAACCTGCCTGACCAGCCAGCTTGATTCAGCCAGAGCAGCATGCAGCGTTTGTAAAAACCATTCTAGCCACTCCGTGATATCAAGACCATTTTTCCCTGATTTCTCCAGGATAGAATAATAGCCCTTTTTATCCAGGCTGACATGTTTGGAAAAGGAAATAATTTGCATCAGCAGAGGGGAATTTCGGGATAAGAGATAATCGGTTATGGCTCTGCCTATTCGACCATTTCCATCATCAAAAGGATGAATCATAATAAACCACAGATGAGCTATTGCCGCTTTAATAAGCATATCGTCATTGGTGTCAGTATTGACCCAGGACAAAAAGCGGTTCATTTCATCATCAACACTGTTTCCTGGAGGAGCTATATAATGAACTTTCTCTCCATTGACCGGCCCTGAGACAATCTGCATCTCCTCTTCCCCTCTGAAGCAACCGGTACGGATTTGGTGAAGGCCGGAATAGCCGGTTGGAAACAGAGCAGCATGCCAACTAACAAGAATATTTTTGGTGAGAGCCCCCTTGTTATCCCGAGCATCTAACAGTATGGCAATAAGATTATCCGTACGGTTGTTTGAATCATCATGCATGACAGGCAAACCAAGCCGTTTCCGCACGGACGCCCGAACCGAGCTGCGACGAAGAATCTCACCTTCTATGGCTGATGTTTCAAGGGCATCATCAGTGAGAACCCGTGATCTGGCTTCAAGTAGGTCACCAGCCAAAGCGCGGCACGTCATATCAAGCTCACCTATTTTTCTGGATAGTGCCGCAATTTCAACCAGCAAAGCCTTTGCGTTGTAATAAAAACCAGGCCAACCGGGATGTTGCCATATCAATTTGAGATGTGATTGCATGGTCTAATCGTATCATAAATTATGCGATTAAGCCATTTTTCACATAACTTCATCCGAATAAAAGCAATTCCTGCCTGGAAATGGTTATTAATGTAAGTTACATTATCAACAAGCAGATGGCGCAACCCTGGAGGTTCTGCCAGAATATCGCTTATAATTCTGACCAGGCCATGTTGTCAATCAGCAATGAATAAATTTATCATTGCTGATTGACAACATAAATCGTGCTTGCAATACGCCAAAGAGATGCATTTAAGAATGCCATTATTCCTGCTCAAAAAGTCTCTCAAATCGATCGTCCAACACACTCAAATATTTTCCTTTCATTTCCGCCGACAGAAAACTAGTTGCAAGCAATGCTTCCCACGACTTACGAAGCTGTTTGAGCTCCAACAATACTTTGTCAATAATCCGATTTGTCAATTGCAACCGATCTCGCCCAAAATAATCGACTAAATCTTGCTGTTTTAATCCATTCTTTTTCCCATTTAGCGGCAAGGCCAGTTCTTCTTCAGGTCGAGGCAGAACAATGGTTGTATTGAGCAGGTCATAGGCTGGAGAAAGTGCAATAACGTCATCTTTATAGATAACAGAAAAATTTTTCAGATGCATGTCTTCATTACCAACCAGGAAACAAAACAGAGTCAGACGGAACAATTTGAGTTTCTCAACAGCTGGAAAAGTACAGTATTTATCAATCAAACCAGCAACCTTCTCCATGCTTGATCGATATTTTGTGTCACGGGATAATTCCGCAAGCTGGGCAAAATCTTCGACATGAATTTTAGCTTTGCGACCGTTCCGATCAAACCGACGAATAAAATAAGTCAACTCCTG
The DNA here is from genome assembly GCA_030635405.1 of Desulfocapsa sp. Next base: position 1,101 of record DAOVZA010000343.1, on the reverse strand, counting down.
GTCGCGTCCGTAAAGTAGGCCATGCAGAGGCACTTCAATTCCAGCCAGATGAGCAAATCGCATAGTGAGATCCTCATTCTCTGGCACTTCAAGGTATTCTGCAATCTGTGGTTTCAGGATATAACGTCCATCCCGATCTACAAGGTCAAATTGTTGCTTTTTTATATTCAATCGTGCAGACAGCTTAGGCTGCACACCCTGGATGGACATCTTGTCTGAACGTGCTGCAGCTTCGAGGCGTAATTCCCGAGCAGAAAACGGTAATTCTTTTAGCCCTTTCAGGCTTCTGGAGAGAAGCCGTAATCCTTTTGCAGAATATCGCCCGTCGCAAGCTTGGTAAGTAATAGGACAACGATTCATAAGTGGTTACTTTCCACTGGATGTTCCCGCACAGTTACCGCGCCAACGGTATCCGAACCAACCAACAGCAACTGGCCAAAATGATCATTACGATCAAGTTTTTTCTGCCGCAACAAAGCCTCGAGTTGAAAACCCTCCGGTAGCAATCCATCAAAAAACGGGGGAAAGCTGTCAAACTCAAAAGATTTGTTCCGTACGGGCATAGTCTGCGATATTGGAGGTCCTGCATAATCAGGTGAATAGGAAAAGCGATACCCGCCTCCAGTTTGCAACTGAATAAGCTGTCCAGCTATCGTATCCTGAAAAAAAACATCAGCAATCTGCATCTGGATACTCCTTTAAAAAACTTTCCCGGAGCGGACTTTGAAAGGTAACTTCAATGTTAAGCACTCGCAGAACTTTAAAAAGGTTATCTAAGCGCACCCCTTGCTTACCGTTTTCCAATTCATAAACCATATTTTTACCAACACCAGCCATTTCAGCAAGTTCAAGTTGCGTTAATCCGCTACGTTTTCTATGGAATAGAATAATATTTGCCAACTGCTTCATCATAGATTACCCTGTTTAATGGGAAAAATAACTGTTTATGGTGAAAATATAACATCACACACTCAAAAAAACAATCTTTTCCCTATTAGTCGGGAAATTTTTTCGTAAAATACAAACAACACAGCTTGTTTCCCTAAAACATATCGTATCTTCCCTGTAAACAGGGAAAATGATAGCGAGTATTCCATATCT
>DAOVZA010000123.1 GCA_030635405.1 Desulfocapsa sp. | reverse complement strand
CCGATGCATCAGGAATTCAGACCACTGCCGTACTTGATGGTGATGAATGGGTGCTAAACGGAACGAAACAATGGATAACTAATGGTGGTGAAGCGCAAATTTATACTGTTATTGCCATTACTGATCGTTCTAAAGGGCCTCGCGGTGCATCAATATTTGTTGTTGAAGAAGGCGATCCTGGTTTTTCATGCGGACCCAAAGAAAAGAAAATGGGTATTCGCGCATCTTCCACCACTGAGTTAATCTTCAAAGATTGCAGAATTCCTAAAGATCGACTGGTAGGACGAAAGGGAACTGGCTTTATAACAATCATGAAGACTCTTGACTCTTCACGACCAGGCATTGCTGCTCTTGGACTTGGTATTGGTCAGGCTTGTCTTGATGAAGCAACTATTTATGCAAAACAGAGAGTTCAGTTTAAAAAACCTATTATTGGATTCCAGGCAGTACAACATTTGCTTGCAGATATGGCTATTCAGCTAGAGGCTTCCAGGGCTCTTGTTTATGCGACTGCAAAACATATTGATGCTCATCCAAAAAACATGTCCAAGGTCTCATCGATGTGCAAGGTTATGGCTACTGATATGGCGATGAAGGTGAGTATTGATGCCGTTCAGGTCATGGGGGGATATGGCTATATGAGAGAATATCCTGTTGAAAAAATGATGAGAGACGCAAAAATACTTCAGATTTATGAAGGAACGAATCAGGTTCAACGTAACGTGATTGGCCAGGAATTGAATAAAGAATACTCCCGTAAATAAGTAACAAAATATATTAATATGAAAATTGTTGTCTGTATTAAACAGGTGCCGGATGCTAAGGATGTTCGTCTTGATCCAGTAACCAATACACTTGCAAGAGAAGGTGTTCAGTCCATAATGAACCCCTATGATCAGCATGCTGTTGAAGAAGCTGTGTCTTTAAAAGAACAACTTGGCGGTGAAGTTACTGTGCTCAGCATGGGACCTCCACAGGCGGAAGAAGTTCTTAAACAGGCCATTTCCTGTGGTGCTGATAAAGCGGTACTTGTTTCAGATCGTGCATTTGCAGGAGCTGATACCTGGGCGACATCTTATACCCTTGCAAAGGCTGTCCAGAAAATTGGTGATTTTGATCTGATTCTTTGTGGAAAGCAGGCAATTGATGGTGATACTGCCCAGGTTGGGCCAGGGCTTGCTATCCAGCTCGATATTCCATTTGTTACCTGTATCCAGAAGATTCGTGAAGCCACTGATAAGGAACTTATCATGGAACGTATGATGGATGATGGCTATGATGTACTTGTAGCTGGATATCCTCTTCTTCTCACCGTTGTAAAAGATATTAATGATCCTCGTGTTCCTTCATTGAAAGGAAAGATGAAGGCTAAAAAAGCTGAGATTTTAGTATTGTCAGCCGCTGATGTCGGTGCTGATTCAGCTAAAATTGGCCTGGCTGGTTCACCAACTCAGGTTGTGGGTGTATTTCCACCGCCACCGCGTGGAGAAAGGGCTCTTTTGACCGGATCCATAGATGAACAGGTAGAACAACTGGTTGAAAAGCTGGCTGTTTATCTATAAAGAGACTGGAGATAGAGAGCAATGTTAATTGTAGATAAAGAAGAATGTACTGGTTGCGGAGCCTGTGAAGATAGTTGTGCTTTTGCTGCCATTGAAGTCATCGATGGATGTGCCGTTGTAGGTGATACATGTACCCTGTGCGGAGCCTGTGTAGATAATTGCGCATTTGATGCTCTCAAAATTGAGGGTGCTGAAAAAACTGTTAAGGTCGATCTTGCCAGTTGGAGTGGCATCTGGGTTTATTGTGAGTTCAGAGGCGGAAAACTTGCAAGTGTTGCTCTTGAGCTACTTGGTGTAGGACGTAAACTTGCCGATGCCAGAGGTGTTAAACTTACTGCAATTCTGATTGGTTCAGAAACTGGGAATACTGCAGAGACCCTGATTGCCCATGGCGCAGATATTGTATATCGTGCCGATGATCCAGGACTTAACTATTTCACTGATGAAACCTATGGTGCTGTGCTTACCGATTTAATTCGAGAGCATCAACCGGAGGTAGTTTTAGCAGGAGCCACAGCCATTGGTCGCTCTTTCATTCCAGGCGTCGCCAATACACTTGGTGCTGGTCTTACTGCGGACTGTACCCAGCTAGGAATTCGCCCTAAAGATGGGGCTTTACTTCAAACTCGGCCAGCTTTTGGTGGAAACATCATGGCTACAATCGAATGTCCGCATTCCAGACCACAAATGTCCACCGTACGTCCAAATGTAATGAAACAACTAGAGCATGATTCAAGCCGTACAGGTGATGTTGTCGATGTTACATTAGATCCTGCTATGCTTAAATCAAAGGTTCGGGTTTTGGAATCAGTTATTTCTGAGCTTGATGATGTTAATATTCAGGAAGCAGATATTTTAGTTGGTGGTGGACGTGGACTCGATAATGAAAAAGGATTTGGCCTGATACGTGAGCTTGCCGATACTCTTAATGGTTCAATTTCTGCTAGTCGTGCTGTTGTCGATGCCGGTTGGATAGGGTATCCTCATCAAGTTGGACAAACAGGAAAAACTGTAGCACCAAAGTTGTATATTGCCTGTGGTATATCTGGTGCCATACAGCATGTTGCAGGTATGCAGTCATCAGAAACAATTGTTGCCATAAATCGTGATGAGAATGCTCCGATTTTTGATGTGGCAGATTTTGGAATAGTAGGTGACCTTTTTGAGGTGTTACCTAAACTTATCAGTAAAATTGAAGGAAAACGAAAAGCATGAGTCTGGCCGGAAAGAATGCATTGGTAACAGGTGGAAGCAGAGGTATTGGGCGTGCAATATGTATTCGACTTGCTGCAATGGGAGCACATGTTTATATAAATTATGTGTCAAACCCTGATGCTGCAAGCGAAACTCAAAAAATTATCACTGATGCCGGTGGAACAGCTGATATCTTAGCGTTTAATGTGGCTGATGCGAGTCTGGTACAAGATACCATAAAACAATTGATTAAGGATGCTGGCTCAATCGATATTCTTGTTAATAATGCTGGTATCACACGCGATGGTTTGATGGCGAGGATGAAAGAAGAAGATTGGGATGCAGTGCTTGATACCAATCTTAAAGGTGCTTTTATCTGTTCAAAGGCAGCTGTACGATCGATGATGAAAAAGAGATGGGGACGTATTGTAAATATCTCTTCAGTAATTGGTTTTGCAGGAAATACTGGTCAGGTTAACTATGCTTCAGCAAAAGCTGGTATGCAGGGTCTGACAAAATCCATGGCACGTGAATTTGCAACACGAAATATCACTGTCAATGGAGTTGCCCCAGGATATATAGTAACCGATATGACTCGTGATCTTCCTGAGGATATCCAGGAAAAGATCAAAGCAGAGATTCCATTAGCAAGCCTTGGCAACCCTGAAGATGTCGCAGGTGCTGTCGCTTATCTTGTGAGTGATGATGGCGTGTATGTCACTGGAAATACCATTCATGTGAATGGCGGAATGTATATGTGATTTACAGTTTCGCCTGAGTTTGTTATTAAGTAGTACTTATGATTGAATACTCGAAAAGTCGGGATTCATTAACCGAACAGATAAAACATATAGGAGTTAAAAATGGCGATTGAACAACAGATGGTTGATATTATTGTTGAGCAGTTAAGTGTTGATAAAGAAAAAGTAGTTCCAGGTGCATCCTTCGTAGATGATCTTGGTGCTGATTCTCTTGATCTTGTTGAGCTCATCATGGCAATGGAAGAAGAATTTGATGTAGAAATTCCTGATGAAGAAGCAGAGAAAATCGCCACCGTTCAGAACGCTATCGATTTTGTAAACAACTTGAAATAATTTCTTTCTGAAGCAAATATTGCTTCAGAATTATCAAAAGGGATACAATGGCAAAGCGTAGAGTTGTGGTTACTGGTATTGGTTTGGTGACCCCTTTAGGAACGGGAAGGGATAAAACCTGGAATAACATTCTTAAGGGTGAAAGTGGGGTTGGGCCGGTTACGCGTTTTGATGCGTCAGGTTTTGCTTCTCAAATCGCTGCTGAAGTTTCTGATTTTGTGGCTTTAGATCATTTTGATAAGAAAAGTGCCAAACATCTCGATCTGTTTGTACAATATGGTATCGTTGCTGCTCGGTCTGCTGTTGAAGATAGTGGCCTGAATATTACTGATAGCAATTGTAATAGAGTTGGTGTTATCACCGGATGTGGCATGGGTGGATTAGGTACAATTGAGAAGAACCATAGCGTATATCTTGATCGTGGACCAAAAAGAGTATCGCCATTTTTCATACCCATGGCTATCCCCAATATGGCTTCAGGCCACATATCCATGCAGATAAATGCCAAAGGCCCTAATCTGTCTTTATCAACTGCCTGTGCAGCAGGAACACATGCTGTGGGCGAAGCATATAAGTCTATTGTCTATGGAAGTACAGATGTAGTTGTTACTGGTGGCACTGAATCGGTTATCTGTCCACTTGGACTTGGCGGCTTTGCCTCCATGAAGGCTCTTTCTACAAGAAATGATGATCCAACTAAGGCGTCGCGTCCCTTTGAGCAAGATAGGGATGGCTTTATTATTGCAGAAGGTGCCGGAATGTTAGTTCTTGAGGAGCTTGAACATGCTCTTGAAAGAGGTGCTGATATCTATGCTGAGGTGGTTGGTTCTGGAGCTTCAAGTGATGCTTATCATATAGCGGCTCCTCCTGAAGATGGTAATGGTGCGGTTCGTTGCATGGAAATGGCGCTTCAGGATGCAGGACTTAAGCCTTCTGATATCGATTATATTAATGCCCATGGTACATCAACACCATTAAATGATCGGTGTGAGACTACTGCAATTAAAACCGTTTTTGGTGACCATGCAAAAAAACTTGCTATAAGTTCAACAAAATCAATGACTGGCCATGCCTTAGGTGCAGCCGGTGGTTTAGAAGCAGCATTTTTAGCATTGAGTATCAAGGATCAGATTGCACCTCCAACCATTAATCTTGAGACTCCCAGCTTGGAATGTGATTTGGATTATGTTCCACATGAGGCTCGGAAAATGGAAATTAAAGCAGCAATTTCTAATTCTTTTGGTTTCGGTGGAACCAATGGTGTTGTTGTCATGAAACGTTTTGATTCGTAACTGAATGTAAGAGGGTCGTGTGAAAGTAGCAATTGGTTCAGATCATGGTGGTTTTTCTTTAAAAGAAGTTATTGTACCTTTTTTAAAGGAACTTGGGCACGAAGTACTTGACGTTGGCTGTCATGATGAACAGTCCGTGGATTATCCTCAGTTTGCTGATAGCGTATGTAAAAAAGTCAGTTCAAATGATGCCGAGCTTGGTATCCTTATTTGCGGCACTGGTATTGGCATGTCAATGGCTGCTAATAAACATCAAGGGATCAGGGCGGCATTGTGCAGTGAACAATATACTGCACGCATGAGTCGTGAGCACAACAATGCGAATATACTCTGTATGGGAGAGCGAGTTACCGGCCCAGGAGTAGCAATGGAGATTGTTCGTACCTGGCTTGATACCCAATTTGGAGGTGGCAGGCATCTGCGTCGCATAGAGTTGTTTAGTTAAGATGATGTTGCCATAAGTATTTTATTAAAACCGGCTTACCTATTAGGTTCTGCCGGTTTTTTTGTCTGTTTAGTTCATGCCTGACCTAAACGCTATAATATAATATTGAGAGAGTGTGTTTATGTCAGTTTTACAAAAGACAGATCCAGCAATATATAAATGTATCAATCAAGAATATGAGCGTCAGGATAGTCAACTGGAGTTGATTGCATCTGAAAATATAGTTTCAGGAGCAGTGCTTGAAGCTCAAGGTTCAATTTTTACCAATAAATATGCCGAGGGATATCCGCAAAAACGATACTATGGTGGATGTGATTATGCCGATGAGGTAGAGACCCTCGCCATTAACAGAGCCATGGAAATATTCGGCGCCGAATACGCAAATGTGCAACCACATTCTGGTTCTCAGGCAAATATGGCCGTCTATTTTGCCACTTTAAAGCCTGGTGATAAAGTTCTAGGGATGGATTTAGCTCATGGTGGACACTTGACTCATGGTAGTCGTGTTAATTTTTCCGGCCAGCTTTATAATTTTGTTTCCTACGGTGTTGAAAGAGATACAGAACAGATCAACATGGAAGAAGTTGAACGTATTGCTTTTGAAAATCGCCCTAAGATGATTGTTGCAGGTGCATCTGCTTATTCGAGGTTTATCGATTTTGATGGTTTCCGTAAGATAGCAGATTCAATTGGAGCCTTGTTTATGGTCGATATGGCCCATATTGCTGGCCTTGTTGCAGCTGGTGTTCATCCATCTCCTGTACCCTTTGCAGACTTTGTTACGACCACAACTCATAAGACAATGAGAGGGCCACGAGGTGGAATGATACTTGCTAGGAAGAGATATTCAAAAGATATTAATTCTAAGATTTTTCCAGGTATTCAGGGAGGTCCTCTGGTTCATGTGATCTCTGCTAAAGCTGTAGCCTTTAAGGAGGCTATGAGCGACTCTTTTAAGAGTTATCAGAAACAAGTTGTTGCTAATGCCGCTGCTTTGGG